>CAZZXJ010000236.1:7579-8902 GCA_964657905.1 uncultured Stigonema sp. | reverse complement strand
CCGATCTCCACTAACCACTAACCACTAACTACTAACAAATTTAGGTTGCGTGTCAAACCAAATTTCTGGAGGAAAAGGAAAATCAGGATAGCCGACTCGTAATAAGCATAAGCCGTGGGCGGGTGCAGCATATTTTACTTCTTCTCGGCGTTGCTGTTTCCAAAGGTCTGTGAAGCTAGCAGTCGTCCTTTGTTGAGAACCTACCTGAACCAGCATCCCCACTAACAGCCTTACCATGCCATACAAAAATCCATTTGCCTGAATTTCAATATGGAGAAATGGTCCAGTACGATAACACTCTGCTGCTTGCACCTCTACCCAGGAATGTATGCGACTTGAGTTTGCTCGGTGAAAAGCTGCTAGGTGATGGTGACCGATCAAAGGTTTGAGAGCTGCCTGAATGAGGAATTCATCTAGGGGTGCATAATAATAATGCCAACTGAAGGGTCTAACGAACAAGTTTGGTAGTTCTTCAGTATAGAGTGTGTAGCGATATCGTCGATACACTGCACTAAAACGAGCGTGCCAACGGTTATCTACACCTGCTGAAGCCCGAATTAATATATCTTTCGGTAGATAACTGTTGAGAACTGTTGCCCATTTATGAGCTGGAATTTTACTTGTGACCTCAAAATGGGCTACTTGAGCTGCTGCATGAACTCCGCTATCGGTTCGGCCCGCACCATGTAGTGTCACATGATAACCCAGTAAGTTTGAGATAGCGAGTTCTATCTCTTCCTGCACAGTGCGGTGGTGTGCTTGCCGTTGCCAGCCATGAAAATTAGTACCCACGTATTGGATTACCAGGGCAACTCGCTCTTGTGGTGTAGGCTGGTGGCTTTCTAACATACTTTGTCATTTGTCATTGGTCATTAGTCATTAGTTACAAATGACTAATGACCACTGACCAATGACTCTTGAATTAGACCAGTTCAATGATTGCCATTTCAGCATTATCACCACGACGAGGCACGGTATGGAGGATGCGAGTATAACCTCCATTGCGGTTAGCATACCGAGTAGGAGCTTGCTCAAACAGAGCATGAACCAGTTGTTTGTCGTAGATGTAGCCGAGAGCCTGACGGCGTGCTGGTAGGGAGCCGTCTTTGGCGAGGGTAATCATTTTGTCCACTTCTGCTCTTACCACCTTAGCTCTAACTAAAGTAGTGCTGATCCGACCATGACGAATCACTTCGGTGGTCAGCGCTCGCAACAGAGCACGGCGCTGGTCAGCTGGTTTGCTGAGTTTTTTAACCCGACAAAGGTGACGCATAATTTTGTTGTTAGTTGTTGGTTGTTAATTAGTCCTTTGTCATTTGTCCT
>CAZZXJ010000236.1:0-7569 GCA_964657905.1 uncultured Stigonema sp. | reverse complement strand
TAATGACAAATGACCAATGACTAATGACTAATTATGTGTGTTTAGATGCTCTTTCCTGCGGTAGGGTAATGCCTAAGCGACGCTGTAATGCTTCAACTACCTCTTCTGCTGACTTCTGACCAAAGTTTTTAATTTCTAACAAGTCTTCTTGGGTATAATCCAATAAGTCAGCCACAGAGTTTACTTGTGCCCGCTTGAGACAGTTATATGCCCGCACAGAAAGTTGTAACTCTTCGATCGGAATTTGGGCGGTTGGGTCGTCTGGAATGTCAGATCCTATATCTGCTGGTTCAAGGGAGATATCTTTCAACGGGTTGAACAAATCTACCAACAGAGCAGCGGCGGATGAGAGAGCTTCTTGAGGAGTTAGACTGCCGTTTGTCCAAATTTCCAATAGCAGGCGGTCTTTTGGTATTCCGGTTTCTCCACGGGCTTCCTCAACACTATAGTTGACTTTTCGCACTGGCATAAATATTGAGTCAATTTGCAGAAAGTCCAAAGATGTGGCTTCCTCACGACCTCGCTCCACAGTACGATAACCCTTTCCTTTCTCAATCCGAAATTCCATTTCCAGCTTTGCCCCTTCAGATAGGGTAGCTACATATTGGGTTGGATCGATGACTTCTACTTCACTAGGCAAATCAAAATGTGCCGCAGTGACTACTGCTTGACCTGTAACGAGTAACCGACCAATTTGAGGTTGAGCGGAATAGCTTTTGAGAACAATTTCCTTCATTTTCATGAGGATTTCCAGCACGTCTTCCCGTACGCCTGGTACTGTGGCAAACTCGTGTGAAACCCCTGCAATTCGCACTGCTGTTACCGCAGTTCCCTCAAGATTCGACAGTAAAACTCGTCTCAGGGCGTTGCCTACCGTCGTTCCTTGACCACGCTCTAGAAGTTCAAGGACAAATTTACTATACTGGCTTCTATTTTCCTCAGTATTTGAATCTACACATTCAATTTGAAACTGCGCCACGGAGTAGCCTCCCTTGTTTTAAGGTCCTGCTAGCAGGCAAATCAATTGCCAAACGTATTTACTTAGTCCCCTGAAAGCTTTAATGTATATCAAACTGCTGATGTTCTTTGACACTAGAGCTTGACACCATTAAGAACCAGCAGGCGGTAATAATGTTTTGCCTTTCCCGAAGAATAGCCGCCCTCCTTGAGGGAAGACGCTATACTTCGTTTACGGACTGTCACTATGCGAGTGAGGTTAACCAAACAGCTAATACAGCTAAAAGGGGCATTTTGCTTATGGTTGACCAATGCGCGAAAACTTTATGAAACCCTTGTTGCAGTTGTGTCTAAACTCGACGGCGCTTGGGCGGACGGCAACCATTGTGAGGAATCGGGGTAATATCCCGGATAAGTGTAATTTCCAGCCCAGCCCCTTGGAGTGCTCGGATAGCGGTTTCTCGACCTGCTCCTGGACCACTTACCATTACCTCAATTTGGCGCATCCCTTGATCGCTGGCTCGACGTGCTGCGCTTTCAGCAGCTGTTTGCGCTGCAAAGGGAGTTCCCTTTTTTGCCCCTTTAAAACCGCTAGAGCCAGCACTTGCCCACGAGATCACATCTCCATTTTGATCGGTAATGGTGATAATGCTATTGTTGAAAGTAGATTGGATGTAAGCAATACCGTTTGGAACGTTGCGTTTTTGCTTTTTGCTCCCGGTTTTTTTAGTTGGTTGTCGCGCCATATTGGTGTATTTAGATTAAGGTAAAACTTGGTGTTAGTTCTTAGTTGTTAATTGTTGGCTGTTAGTTGTTGGTTCGCCAGTCCTGTTCGCGTAGCGTCTCCCTTAGGAGAAAGAGGTTATCCCACCGTAGGCAACTGGCGTTAGCGTTAGCGAATACTCTATGGTCGGAACGAGCATCACCCGAGGGATTGTTGGGTGGCACAAAACACCAAACAACCATCAACCATCAACAAACCACTAACAAGCTGTTAGCAGCGTCAAAAAATTATTTACCAGGGGCTTTCTTCTTACCAGCCACTGTCTGCCTTCTCCCACGGCGGGTTCTCGCGTTAGTGCGAGTCCTTTGTCCTCTTACTGGCAAGCCCATGCGATGGCGACGCCCCCTGTAGGTGCCAATCTCAATTAAGCGCTTAATGTTTAATCCCTCCAAGCGCCTCAAGTCACCTTCAACTTGATAGTTTTCTTCTACTTCTGCCCTGAGGGCTGTTACGTCGGGATCGCTGAGATCTTTAACGCGGATGTCTGGATTCACACCCGTAGCAGCTAAAATATCTTTCGAGCGCGATAATCCAATTCCGTAAATATAAGTCAGACCAATTTCAACGCGTTTGTCGCGTGGAAGGTCTACTCCGGCAATACGTGCCACGATGAATGTCTCCCTATGTTTTGAGTTATTGGTGTAACTTTATTTGGTGGTGATCTTTGTGTAGTAGGGCTGTAATCAAGAACACAGACTTTGCTCTATCCTTGACGTTGCTTGTGCTTAGGATTCACACAAATGACCATCACTCGACCACGGCGTTTGATAACGTTACACTTTTCACAAATTTTCTTGACTGAAGCTCTGACTTTCATTTTCTGAGTGACTCCAAATATCAGATTATAGCATTTTAGGAGAAATTAAGCAGTTAAATATTTCGGGACGACCCAAAAAGATGGTTTTATGGTAAAATTATCTACATAAGTTTACTTTTTCCCCAATCCCTACTCCCAACTGCCTTTTGACGTGGTCCCTGGTTAAATCATTGGAATGCTATGTCTGCCGCTCAACTAAAATAGATGTAAGCTAAGAAATAAGAGCTATTGTTTGGTTCAACACGCTCATCTGTAAAGGAAGACATTAAAGTCATTTTCCGGATTAACCTGAAAACTGTGATTGAGGTAAACCTCAGTTTGTTTTGCCAAGAATTTATTTACACCTCCAGAAGAAAGTTTGACTATTACCTACTTTTTACGCAGTCGATAAGTGATTCTGCCCTTAGTGAGGTCGTAGGGGGTTAACTCGACTTTGACGCGATCGCCAGGTAAAATCTTGATATAGTTACGGCGAATCTTGCCGGAAATGTGAGCCAAGACGTTAAAGCCATTGTCCAAGTCAACGCGAAACATCGCATTCGGCAGTGACTCGGTGACCGTGCCTTCCATTTCAATCAAATCTTGCTTAGACAATTTGTTTTTTCCTCAACTCAATAGCCTCCGATTCATTTGCAGTTAACGAGAGTCTTCTGCAAGAAAACACATTTTGTTGAATATATCAACGGTTTATTAATATATCTTATCAAGATTTACAAACATTTTGCTTGAGGAGACGTTTGTAGTTAGTGGTCAGTAGTTAGTGGAACTGTTTGACAACTAACAGGTCGCCTCTGGGGGAACGGGTGACGCTCGCGGACTCGAAGGGCGCTGCGACGCAGTCCCTTACGGCGGGTTTCCCGCCGTAGGGGCTGTCTCACTACTAACACCTGCTTGTTGCTGCGATTGCCGCCTCTAGTTCGGCAGTGACTTTTTCTAGGGACTGATTGCCATCCACTATGAGGAGTTGTTGGCGATCGCGGTAATAGTCAATCAAGGGTGCAGTTTCAGTTCGGTAAACTTGTAGACGCGTCCGAATCACCTCTTCAGTATCATCCTTTCGGCCTCTTTCCAGTAAACGTGCTACCACAACATCATCTGGCACTTCCAGTTTGACCACCTTTTCGCCATGCTGACCTAGTTTTTGCAGCAATTCCTCTAGGAAAAATGCTTGATTAACGGTACGGGGAAAGCCATCAAGAATCCAACCTGAATTGGTATCGGATAGACTCAGACGCTCCTGCACCATATCCTGCACCAGCAGGTCAGGAACTAACTCACCCTTATCCACATAATTTTGAGCTTTGATACCTGAAAGGGTTTGCTCAATCATTGCGAGGCGCAATATGTCACCCGTAGAAATATGGGGAATATTCCAGTGGTGAGCTAATGCTTTAGCTTGAGTTCCTTTACCAGCTCCAGGCGGTCCCAAGAAGATTAATCGCGTCACTATTGTTTCACCATTCCTTCATAGCGCTGAGAGATAACATAGGTCTGGATTTGTTTTGACGTATCAATTGCCACACCAACTAAAATTAACAAAGAAGTAGCACCCAGACCCTTAAAGGTTGGCACTCTCAACAAGGATTCAACAGCGGTTGGGATAATAGCAATCAAACCCAAAAAGATCGCACCCAAAAAAGTCAGTCGATTCAAAACGCGCTCAATATACTCGCTTGTTGCCTTACCGGGACGAATACCTGGAATCGACGAACCCATCTTCTTCAAGTTCTGTGCCACATCGACTGGGTTGACAATCAACGAAGAATAGAAATAGCTGAAGAAAACGATTGAAACTAGGTAGACGAGGGCATAAACCCAAGCTCCAGACCCCTTCGGAGTGAGATAAGTGTTAATAATTCTGGAATATTCTGGATTGTTGATGAACTGCTGCGCCAGAAGTGGCAAACTCAGGATGGCAGCTGCAAAAATAATTGGCATCACACCCCCCTGATTGAGCCGCAGAGGTAGAAAGCTACGCTGCTCAGCCAAAACTCGCCGACCGACTTGACGACGAGCTGAAATAATCGGGATGCGACGCATTCCTTCCTGAACAAAGACGATACCAACAATGGTGGCGAGGAAAAGCAGCAGTAGCACAACAACTTGACCTGCTTCTCGATTATCGGTTTCTACAAAGGAGATGGTGTCACCCAAAGCTTTTGGTAGAGTCGCCACAATGTTGACAAAAATCAACAAAGATGCTCCGTTCCCAATACCACGCTCTGTAATCAGTTCTGATGCCCACATGACAAACATGGAACCAGCTACCAAAGCGATCGCTGTTTGAGTAACGAAAAAAGGACCATAATTGTAGGCAAAAGGTTTGAGCCAGATGGCGGCGATGAAGACACTTTGAATCATTGCCCAACCTAAAGATACATAGCGGCTAATTTGGGAAATCTTCCGCCTTCCGGCTTCACCTTCATTTTTCTGTAAATTTTCTAAAGCTGGGATAGCAGCAGTCAGCAATTGGATGATAATCGAGGCGTTAATGTAAGGCAAAATGCCTAAGGCAAAAACTCCTAAAGCCGAAAGTCCTCCTCCTGAAAAAATGTCCAAAAAGCCCAATAATTGGTTATTACCGCCTTGGAGTTGTGCAGCAAACAGATCTCGATTAATTCCAGGTATGGGTATATGTATGCCCATACGAATCAACATTAAAATACCGAGAGTGACAAGCAGACGACCTCGCAGTCCAGCTGCTTGTGCCATCTGCATAAAAGTTTCTTGAGCCGTTGGACCTTTATCTCGACTGATCATAGAGGGCTACCTTGAATCATGAATTATGAATTATGAATTGTGACGCATGAAGTATGAAGTGTGAATTTTTCATCCTTCATTCTTCATCCTTCATAAAACTTCACAACTCCCACCAGCTGCCTCAATTTTGCTACGAGCTGTACCTGTGAAAGCTGCCGCTTTCACCTGAAGCGGAACGCCCAATTCTCCATCCCCCAATATTTTCAAAGCTCCTCGAGCAGCAGTGATAATACCTGCTTGTTTTAAGGAGGTCAGTGTTACTTCTGTATTGGCAGGAAGGGAGGCTAGCTTTTCTACATTAATCGTAGTGTACTCTTTACGATTAATTAGCGGAAAGCCCTTCAACTTAGGTACTCGGCGGTACAACGGCTGTTGACCCCCTTCAAAACCAGGTCTGGTACTGCTACCACTGCGAGCTTTTTGACCACGCATACCCTTACCAGCACTTGCACCTTGACCGGCAGCAATACCTCGACCTACACGGCGACCGCGTTTTTTTGAGCCTTTTTGAGGACGAACATCACTTAGTCTCATAATCGCAACATTCTGTAACAATTTGTAATGATTATTTACTGTTATCTGTCACCTGTCATTTGTCCAGTGTTAGTTATCAAATGACTAATGACCAGTGACCAATGACACTTATATACTGTAAAGACTTTCAATGGGAATGCCCCGGTCTTCGGCTACTTCCCCAAAAGTACGCAGGGTAGATAGGGCGTTGACTGCGGCTCTGGCATTGTTAAGAGGATTGTTTGATCCGAGTTGCTTAGCTAAGATATTGCGAACCCCTGCTAACTCCAGTACCGTCCGAACGGCACCACCAGCAATTACCCCAGTACCTGGTGCTGCCGGACGCATCATCACCTTAGCGCCACCACCAGTACCATTAATTGGATGGGGAATAGAGTTGGATTTGGTGATCGGAATATCAATCAGATGTTTTTTGCCATCGGCTACACCTTTTTTCACAGCACCAATTACATCTGAGGCTTTACCTACTCCCACGCCAACTTGACCGCGTTCGTTACCAACAACGACGATCGCGCGGAAGCTAAGTTTTTTACCTCCTTTAACAACCTTGCTCACCCGGCGGATCTGGATGACCCGCTCTTGCCAGTTAATTTCTTCTTTCTTAGCGCGGTTAGTTTTCCGACGATTAGTTGCCATAGTTAATTCCTACAAATTGTCATTTGTCCTTTGTCATTTGTCGTTTGTGTGTTTTTTACCAATGACCAATGACCAATGAACGCCAGTTGCGTGACTGTCGGCGAAGCCGCCTAACGCACTGGCTCCCAATGACCAATGACTTTAAAAATCTAAACCCGCCTCACGTGCTGCTTCCGCTAGCGCTTTGACACGACCGTGATAAAGGTTACCACCGCGATCAAAAACTACTTTGGTGATGCCTAATTCTCGCGATCGCGCTGCTATCAACTTGCCAACTTCTACCGAAGCATTGCAGTTGGATCCTGAGGCTAATTTCGATTTCAAGTCTGGTTCTACAGTTGAGGCTGCCGCCAAGGTATGTTGCTGAGTATCATCAATTACCTGGGCGTAAATATGCTCATTCGACCTAAATACAGCTAACCGTGGACGTTCTGCAGAACCACTCACTCTTCCACGGATGCGCCGGTGGCGACGCTGCTTTGATTCTCTACGAGTCAGCTTCATTTTTACTTCTTACCACTCTTACCAGTCTTACCAGCTTTACGTCTTACCACTTCACCGGCATAGCGGATGCCTTTACCTTTATAAGGCTCTGGTGGGCGAACAGCCCGAATTTTGGCTGCTGTGTTGCCTACTATTTCTTTGTCATAGCCACTGACAATGACATTAGTATTATTTTCAACTGCAAACTGAATTCCCTCTGGTGGAACGATCTGTACCTGATGGCTGTAACCCATATTCATAACTAGGTTACGACCTTGAACCTGTGCCCGGTAGCCAACCCCTTGAATTTCCAAACGGCGCTGAAAGCCTGTGGAAACTCCCTCGACCATGTTGGCAACTAATGTACGGCACAGACCGTGCAGTTGTCTTGAGGTGCGGGACTCATCCCGACGATTTACCTGTAATATTTCTCCTTCTCTTTCGACTATTACATTAGTAGGCAGATCGCGAAAAAGTTCTCCTTTAGGACCTTTGACAACAACCTTTGTGCCATCAAGAGTGACTTGAACTTTTGCGGGAATCGTAATTGGGCGTTTACCAATTCGAGACATAAAACTCCTTTTGTTGGTTGTTAGTT
>CAZZXJ010000235.1:0-8917 GCA_964657905.1 uncultured Stigonema sp. | reverse complement strand
AGTATATGAGTACAAGTAAAAAGCAATTGAGACTGGGTGCATTCTTGATGAGTTCGGGTCATCATTTAGCGGCGTGGCGATATCCAGATGCAAGAGCAGATGGGGGTTTGAGCTTTGACCATTATCGACAAATTGCTCAAACGGCAGAACGCGGCAAATTTGACATGATTTTCTTTGCTGATGGTGTCGCGGTAAGAGATAGGGGTCAAGAAAAAGAACTGTTGAGCTATAGAGGAAATCTCGTTCATTTTGAACCCCTGACTTTGCTATCTGCATTATCAGTGGTCACGGAGCATATTGGTTTAGCAGCAACAGCCTCAACCACCTATAATGAACCCTTTCACGTTGCCCGGAAGTTTGCATCTTTAGATTATTTAAGTAATGGTCGCGCAGGCTGGAATCTTGTAACTTCTGCTAGCACTGCGGAAGCCCAGAACTTCAACCGCGACAAGCACCTCGAACATGCACTCCGTTACGATCGCGCTCGCGAGTTTGTTGATGTTGTCACTAAGCTTTGGGACAGCTGGGAGGACGATGCATTTCTGCGCGATCAGGAATCTGGCGTTTACTTCGATCCAGACAAATTACACATTCCCAACCACAAAGGCGAGCATTTTTCCGTGCGCGGTCCCCTGAATGTTGCCCGTCCACCTCAAGGGTATCCAGTTATTATCCAAGCTGGTTCCTCCGAAGATGGTAAAAATCTTGCTGCTCAAACCGCAGAAGTCATTTTTACCGCACAACAAACCCTTGAAGATGCTCAAGCTTTTTACTCGGATGTGAAGGGACGACTGGCGAAGTACGGACGCAACCCCGACCACCTAAAGATTATGCCTGGGGTATTTCCTGTGATTGGTAGAACCGAGGAAGAAGCCAAAGAAAAATTTGCTCGCATTCAGGAATTAATTCATCCTCAAGTGGGGTTAAGTTTGCTGACAAGTATGTTGGGGGAAATTGATTTGTCCAGTTACCCATTAGATGGACCATTACCAGATTTACCCCATACCGAGCTCCACCAAAGCCGTCAGAAATTATTAATTGAAACTGCCCGCAGAGAGAATTTGACGATTCGCCAATTATATTTATGGATTGCGGGCGCACGGGGACATTGGACTATTTGGGGTACACCGTCACAAATAGTTGACAAGTTAGAAGAATGGTTTGTCAACGGTGGATCTGATGGATTTAATATTATGCCGCCTTATTTACCAGGTGGTTTAAATGAATTTGTGGATTTAGTCATTCCCGAACTGCAACGTCGAGGACTTTTCCGCACTGAGTACGAAGGACGCACCCTGCGGGAAAATCTCGGTTTACCCCGCCCAGAAAATCAGTTTATAAAAGGTGCAACTCTTTCTGAACTGGCTGCTTAATTTTTTTTTACCAACTCTATCGCAGATCCAAAAATATGAGTTTTCAATACTTTGATATCAAACCAATTGCAGGACGCATCGGAGCGAAAATCATTGGTGTCGATCTCAGTTCCAACTTGAGCGATGAAATTATCAGTGATATCCGCAAAGCCCTAGTCAAATATAAGGTAATATTCTTTCGCAATCAAGAAAAACTCGACGCTGACGGACAAGTAGCCTTTGCTCGACGATTTGGCGAAGTCACCACAGCCCACCCCACAGTACCTTCCTTGCCGGAAAATCCAGCAGTTTTAGACCTGAATTACGGCAAAACTGTCGCCCGTGCTAACAACTGGCATACCGATGTAACATTTGTGGATCGTCCTCCACTCGGTTCTGTCTTACGGGCACTCGTTATTCCTCTAGCCGGTGGCGACACAATTTGGGCAAACTCTATCACTGCGTACCAATATTTACCCACACATCTGCGTAATATTGCTGATGAACTTTGGGCTATACATAGCAATGCCTACGACTATGCAGCAGCGATAGTAGACGTTCCGGAAGAGGTAAGAGCTTATCGGGATGTCTTTACATCTACGGTGTACGAAACATTACATCCAGTTGTGCGCGTTCATCCTGAATCTGGAGAACGGGGACTCTTCATTGGCGGTTTTGTGCGTCGCTTGCGCGGTCTATCAACCACAGAATCTAATGATATTATTCGCCTGTTACAAGCTTACGTCACCCGTCCAGAGAATACAGTGCGCTGGCGCTGGAAAGTTGGCGATGTCGCATTTTGGGATAACCGTGCTACTCAACATTATGCGATCGCTGATTATGGCGATCAACCGCGTCACGTTCAACGAGTCACTATTGTCGGTGATATTCCAGTTTCTATCAATGGCGAGCAAAGTCAGGCAATAAAGGGAGATTCTTCTGTCTACACAAGAAGTTGGGAATCTAACCAAACAAAGGTAGAAAGTTCACCAAAGGTTTATACCGCGTAATGCATTCTGCCCAGAATTCATACTGACTCCTGACTCCCGACTCCTGAATTCTTTCAAGATAAACGTCTTTTCCAGTACACCATGGAGAATTAATATGAGCAACAATCACATTGAAGTCAAACCCGTAGCTGGTTTCATCGGTGCTGAAATTAGCAATGTAGACCTTTCGCGTCCTCTGCACGATGATGCAGTTAAAGAAATTCGTCAAGCACTATTGAAGTGGAAAGTCGTGTTTTTTCGGGGTCAGAATATCGACCATGCTGCTCAGATTGCGTTTACATCTCGTTTTGGCGATGTTACTTACGCGCATCCCCACGAGGATGAGCCAATAGAAGGGTTCTCACAAATCCTGCCGATTGATCGCAGTCGCTACGAACGGCGCAATGGTCTACGTCGTTCCAGCTACGAGAGTCGTTGGCACACCGATGTGACAGCTGTTGTTAACCCTCCTGCGGGATCGATTTTGCGTGCGGTTAATGTTCCCAGCATTGGAGGTGACACTCAGTGGACTAATCTAGTGGCAGCTTACGAGGGGTTGTCAGCACCTCTGCGGGGATTAGCAGACACTTTGAAAGCTGAACATCGCTTCAATGCACGTTTGCGCTTGCCTAACAACAGCAAGCTTGCTCAGCGAATTGCAGCCAATCCTCTAGTTTCCATCCACCCAGTTGTGCGCGTTCACCCGGAAACTGGTGAACGTGCCTTATTCGTCAATCCTGGCTTCACCTCTCATATCCTTGACGTGTCACCACAAGAGAGTGACTTGCTGCTGGAGTTATTCTTTAACCAAATCGCCAAACCCGCTTACACCACCCGTTTCCGTTGGAATAATGGTGACATCGCCTTTTGGGATAACCGCGCTACCGCACATTTAGCACCTCAAGATTTGGATCATATAGAAGTCGAGCGCGTACTCTATCGCACTACCATCACAGGCGACGTTCCTGTCGGCGTCGATGGTTTCCGCTCACAAGTGCTTGAAGGTGATCCGTTTGGCACTGAAGTACCAAGCGTTTTGAAAAACAAAACTGAAAAGGTGGCAGCAGAACCTGTACTTTCCTAAGCTAGAGAGTGGTGGGCAGTCTTGCCTACCAAAAATTCGTAATTCGTAATTAGTTTTCCAAGGGGGATTTAAACTTCGACTGAAAAATGACCACCTATAGAGGTGAAGTATAAAACTCATTTTTAATTACGAATTACGAATTAGTAATTACTCCTGTTCTGCCAGAAGATTACCTATACGATAAATCAAGGTTTGGGGCACTTTTTGCGTAAGTCCTGGTGATGAAGAATTATGGTAACGGAGGTTAGGTGGTGAATACACAGTGGATGAAAACGGATGTGTTAGTCATTGGCGGTGGTACTGCTGGGACAATGGCAGGTATCAAAGCCAAACAAGCGAATTCTGACGCAGAAGTTTTAATTCTGGAGAAAGCAAATATTCGCCGTAGTGGTGCGATCGCCATGGGAATGGATGGGGTAAATACGGCCGTCATTCCCGGACATTCCACCCCAGAACAGTACGTCCGTGAAATCACTGTAGCCAATGATGGCATTCTCCACCAAAAAGCCGTCTATCAAACTGCAAAGCTAGGTTACGAAACCATTCAAGAATTGGAAAGTTGGGGTGTGAAGTTTCAGAAAGACCCCCAAGGAAATTATGATGTTAAGCAAGTGCATCGGGTAGGTAAATATGTACTGCCCATGCCAGAAGGTAAAGACCTTAAAACCATTCTTACCCGACAGGTAAAGCGCCATAAAGTACAAGTCACAAACCGTGTCATGGCGACAAGGGTGATAGTAAAAAATCATAGGGCAATTGGTGCAGTCGGATTTGATGTGCGCGGCGGAGACTTTGTTGTTATTCAAGCAAAAGCGGTAATTCTCTGTACAGGAGCTTGCGGAAGGTTGGGACTACCTGCATCAGGCTATCTCTACGGTACTTACGAAAATCCCACCAATGCCGGGGATGGTTACTCAATGGCATACCATGCGGGGGCTGAACTGACCAATATTGAAAGCTTCCAAATTAATCCGCTGATTAAAGATTATAACGGGCCTGCCTGTGCCTATGTTGCTGGGCCATTTGGTGCATACACCGCCAACGCTGAAGGATACCGCTTTATAAATTGCGATTATTGGAGCGGTCAAATGATGCTAGAGATTTGGAAGGAATTAAACTCTGGTAAGGGACCAATTCAATTAAAAATGACCCACTTGGATGAAGATACAATCTCTGAGATTGAGTCTATCTTATGGTCAAATGAGCGACCAAGTAGAGGCCGTTTCCACGAAGGTAGGGCTGAAAACTACCGTACCCACGGTATTGAAATGAACATCTCAGAGATTGGTTTGTGTAGCGGACATAGTGCTTCCGGTGTCTGGGTGAATGAGAAAGCAGAAACCACGATACCGGGATTGTATGCAGCCGGAGATATGGCAAGTGTGCCTCACAACTATATGATTGGGGCGTTTGTATTTGGTCGTTTGGCTGGGATGAATGCTATTGAGTATGTTCAAAACTCAGAGTATTTGGAACCTGAAGTAGAATTTTTAGAGGCGGAAAAAGCTCGTATATATGAACCGTTGAATCACCCTAATGGTATTCCTCACACTCAAGTTGAATATAAGTTACGACGTTTAGTCAATGATTATTTGCAACCACCCAAATCTGGTTACAAGATGGAGATTGGACTTAATCATTTTGTTCGCTATCATGAGACTTTAGCGCAAATGGGAGCGCGTGATGCTCATGAACTGATGCGTTGTATGGAAGTCCATTTTATTCGCGACTGTGCGGAAATGGCTGCACGAGCATCTTTGTACCGTCAGGAAAGTCGGTGGGGTTTGTATCACTATCGTCTTGATTGTCCAAAAAAGAATAATCAGGAGTGGTTTTGTCATGTGAATTTGAAGAAGAATGATAGGGAGGAAATGGTTTTATTCAAGCGTCCTGTAGAGCCTTATGTTGTGGAAGTGGATTTGTTATGATATAGGATACCGTTTTTTAATAGCTAAAAAATTTAGATAATTAAAGATATTTTATGGCTTTAACAACACAAAGAGTAAACGTTCCGGTTATTGTGGATGAATCTAAATGTTTGGAAAAGTGTACAGCTTGCATTGAAGTTTGTCCGTTGGATGTGTTAGCAAAAAATCCAGAAACGGGTAAAGCTTATATGAAATATGACGAGTGTTGGTTTTGTTTACCTTGCGAAAAGGAATGTCCCACCAACGCGATTACAGTACAAATTCCCTTTTTGTTACGGTAAGGGTTTTGAAATGTCTATAAATACAGATTCTGAATTAAATCAATGGTTGGAAATGTTGCGCTCTTCAAACGTAAATGACCGACTCATTGCTGTCAAAAATCTACAACATTTAGGCGAAGACGAAGCAGTTGATGCTTTAATTATTGCTTTAGAAGATGAAAGCACCGCAGTACAGAAAATTGCTGTGAATGCGTTGTGGGAAATTGCCAATCCTATAGCCGTTCCCGCTTTATTAAAATCTCTTGCTTCTCCAAAGGTAGAAATTCGCAGCGAAGCATTATCAGCGCTGGGTGAGTTAATATCTTCAGAACATTTACTATTATTGTTAGCTGCTTTACAGCAAGAGGATGTCAATTTACAACTTAACGTTTTAATTCTCTTACGCAAAATTCATGTTTCTCAGTCATTGCCTGCGGTACTGAGATTTTTTAATTCTGAATACCCCCAACTTCGAGAAGCAGCCGTCACCACTTTGAGCTATCTAAACCAAGTAAAAATTTGTCCTCCTGCTCTAGCTCTTATCGCAGATGCTGATGACGGCGTACGCCGTTCTGCTGCTCTAACTTTGGGACATTTGACAGATGTAAATATAGTAGATTTGCTGAGTCATTCTTTAATTAATGATCCCGATTGGCAAGTACGGCGAAATGTTGCTAAATCTCTAGCTATTCACGCCAAACCCAAAGCAAATTCGGCTGTTATAGTCGCGCTTAAGGATGAACATTGGCAAGTGCGAAAATTTGCATTACAGGTGTTGCAAAAAACAGCGACTGACAAGTGCTTACCTGTAGTCATCGAGGCTTTGATAGATGAGTATTCAGATGTGAGGAAAGAAGCAGTTATTGTACTTGGTAATTTGGGCAGTTCTGAAGCTATAAATGCCCTTCAGGAAGCATTAGATGACCCCGATAGAGAAGTTTGCATTTATGCACAGAGAGCAATTAATAAAATTCAAGATAATGTACAACTGTTTAAGACATAGATGAAAGAATTTTCAGGAGTTCTAAATGTCAAGCCGTCAATCCCCCTTCCAATCTCCACAAGAAGAGGTACAAGCTTCTCCTTCTGATTCTCTCAGTCTCATCCGTCAGCAAGAAATTATTCAATTACTGAAACAAATCATCGAACCAACTCTAAAAAACGACATTGTAAACTTAGGAATGGTGAGAAATCTGCGTATAGTTGATGACTATGTTTATCTGCGTCTCTACGTCGGTTCCCACCAGCACCAATTACAAACAGAAATTCAATCAGTCCTATCATCCCTTTCTTGGTGCAAAAAAACTTACATTCAACTTTGCACTATTCCAAGAGTGAGAACCACTCTTGCAATTTCCAGTGGTAAAGGTGGGGTGGGCAAATCTACAACTTCTGTCAATCTTGCAGCAGCCTTACAGTTAGCTGGTGCTAAGGTTGGTCTTTTGGATGCTGATGTTTACGGTCCCAACGTTCCTCAGATGTTAGGCTTGGGAAAATCTGAGGTTCAGGTTATCGATACCCCCAAAGGTCAGAGATTTTTACCTTTGTCAGCCTACGAAATTAAAGTTATGTCTGTAGGTTTACTAGCAGAACCAGATCATCCCTTAGCATGGCGCGGTCCCATCTTACATAAAATCATCACCCAATTCATCCATGAGGTGGAATGGGGAGAACTGGATTATCTGTTGATTGATCTCCCTCCCGGTACTGGTGATGCTCAAATTACTATTGTTCAGGAAAGCCCCATGTGTGGGGTTCTATTAGTGACAACTCCTCAAGAAGTTGCCATTTCTGATGTACGCCGCAGTATTCACATGTTTCGCCAAGTTGGAGTTCCGGTTCTCGGTATTATTGAGAATATGAGTTATCTCATTGATAATAGTGGGGAGCAAACTCCAATTTTTGGTCGTGGTGGCGGTCAAAAGTTAGCTGAAGAACTGCAAGCACCCTTGCTAGGACAGGTTCCAATTGATCCTCGTGTTTGTGCTGGTGGCGATACGGGAGAACCATTAACATTTACCGAACCAAATTCTCCCGTCGGTCTGGTATTTAGGCAGATTGCTGCGGCACTAAATGCAACTTTTTTCCCCTCTATATAATATTAGGTGTAGAATATTTATATCAACCCGAAAAGGTAGCTAGGGTTCCGCTAGTCTATACTAGGTCTGGACCGAGCGCTACATCGTGCCATTAATAGGCAAACACCTTAGAGGAAAAAAAATCCAGAGGGCATAGGTTGACACATTGTTTTGTGTCTTCTTTACTAAGGTGATTCTGCATGACTAGTTTTGCCTTTACACTTGTCCTAGTTGCTGCCTTTGTCCATGCAGCTTGGAATCTTCTCACCAAACGTGCAGGAGGAGGAATTGCTTTTGCTTTTCTCATCAATGCATTAGCAACCTTGATCTATACACCTTTCACTATTGGTGTCCTGCTCCTTAAACACCCTCATACAGATGTTATTGCTCTACTGAGCATTTTTGGGAGTGCTTTGCTCCACATTGCTTACTTTTTAGTACTGCAACGCGGCTACTCTTGGGGTGACCTCTCCTTAGTCTACCCCTTGGCAAGGGGGACAGGTCCCCTGCTTTCAACTAGCGCTGCAATAGGATTTTTGGGAGAACGACCGACCCCAACTGCTCTATTAGGCATTTTATTCATTGGTGTCGGGGTATTCATTCTTATAGGTGATCCCCGCAAGTTTTTGTACTCCAATGCTCGTACTGCTGTGATTTATGGCATGCTGACAGGCACGCTGATTGCTGCTTACACTCTCTGGGATAAATATGCAGTCAGCCAGTTTCAGGTGTCTCCCATCCTATTGAACTATGGTTGCGACCTGTTTGAAACCTTACTACTAATGCCCTTTGCTCTCTACCAGTGGGATCAGGTTCGCCTTGAATGGAACAAGCACAAGTTTGAAGCTTTAGGCGTCGCTTTACTCAGTCCTCTAGCATACATCTTGGTTCTCATTGCAATGGTGTTCACACCTGTAAGCCATGTTGCGCCTATTCGAGAACTCAGCATCTTGATTGGGCCTGTACTAGGGGCAAGATTTTTCTCAGAAGGAAAAGTGATACGTCGGTTGTTTGCTTCTGTTGTGATGGTATTGGGAGTCATCTTGCTAGCCTTCAACTAATACTTTGTCAACCAAGAAATGATGTGTCGTGCGGCGAGACGCAGATCCTGGGCGTCACGACGCTCAACATGCTGCGCATGGAGCATGCACTTTAGTGCCAGATGCGCCAAGTACGTTCACTTCGGATCATGGTTGGGATCTAGCGTCCGATGGACATCGGTTGAC
>CAZZXJ010000234.1:0-8922 GCA_964657905.1 uncultured Stigonema sp. | reverse complement strand
ACTGGGTTTTAAGCTGTTTTTAACTGTCTAGTTATTTCTGCCGCGCTGTACTAGTTTGTTCGTAGTTGCGCTGCCTTCGCCAAAACAGCGCAACTACGAACCCATCAAAACAATATTGACACACTACTACCATTGTCAAACTAGAAATCGCCGCCAGTCGATTGGGGTGGAGAAACACCTGGCTGCTTATGACCTGATGGTTGGGCTGATGGAGCGATCAGGTACTCTGGATAAGCTGGGATGCCATGCTCGTGCAAGTCTAATCCTTCTATTTCGCCTTCTTTCGACACGCGCAGTGTCCCAGTCAAACTTACCAGATACATCAAACCCATAGCCACAGCAAAAGTGGAGACAGCGATAATTAGGTTGCCAATGATTTGTGCGGCTAACACTTGAAAACCACCGCCATAAAATAGACCTCTTAAGGGCGCAGAGACATCTGGTCCGAGGGGACCGGTTACACCGAATTCACCAGTGGCAAACAGACCAAGTGACCATGTTCCCCAGATGCCTGCAAATCCATGTACGGGAACTGCACCGATGGGATCATCAATGCGGAGCCATTCTAGAAGATCGACACCCACAACTACAATCACACCTGCGACAGCACCCAAGATAATCGCACCAGTCGGGTTAACCCAATAGCATGGGCAGGTAATAGCGACTAAACCCGCCAAGAACCCGTTGACTGTAAAACCCAAATCCCACTTCTTCGTCTTTGGAAAGGCAAAAAACATCGCTGCTAGTCCGCCTGCACATGCCGCCAATGTTGTGTTGGCAGCGACTCGCCCAATCCCTTGAAAGTCCATTGCTGAAAGCGTAGAACCAGGGTTGAAGCCGTACCATCCAAACCATAAGATCAGACCGCCTGACGCAGCAATCACGAGGTCATGAGGCAACATAGGTCCACCACCATCGCGTTTGAACACACGACCCAAACGCGGACCGAGAGCGATCGCCCCTGCTAAGGCAATGAATCCTCCAATGGTGTGTACAACTGTAGACCCAGCAAAGTCGTGAAAGCCAACTCCCAAGCCAGGTAGGAAGTTGCCCTTGCTGCCCATACTTGCCAGAAAACCATCCGGTCCCCAAGCCCAGTGTCCGATGATCGGGTAGATAAATCCCGACACACCAACGCTGTAAAGCAGGTCACCAATAAACCCTGTGCGCCCAATCATGGCACCAGAGGTAATTGTCGAACAGGTATCAGCAAAAGCAAATTGAAATAGCCAGAACGCCAAGAATGCTACGCCTGTAGTTTCATAGGTGCCCGGAGATCCTTGCAAGAAAAACCAATTTAATCCAATAAAGCCATTGCCGTGACTGAACATAAATGCAAAGCCGATGGCATAGAACAATAGACCGCAAAGGCAGGTGTCAACGATGCACTCCATCAAAACGTTGACAGTTTCGCGGGAACGGCAGAAACCTGCCTCTAGCATCGTAAAACCAACTTGCATTCCGAACACAAGGAATGCAGCTACCAAGGTCCAAACGGTGTTAACTGGATTAACGATGTCATTGCCTTTGAGTACGGGGTCAGCAGCATCAGCTGGTAACCCGATGAAATTTGAAATGAGAGGAAATGCCACAAACAACAGCAGTATGATAGCTGTCATCTTTCCTCCCAAAAACGTGTAAGCGTAGTGCCTCCACTCACGATCTCTTAGGCGTTGCCTCAATCGTGTCAATTTGTTAACTCGTTGACCTTGCTGAGAACGTACCGACGATTTTTTTAATTTAGTGCCAGCCTCGTTTTTGATTGACGCGGCTCCCACCTTCAGGAAAGACACGGAATGTTCTACAACTCGCTTCAATACTTTGTTAACCCCTGTAAAAGTGAGTTTTGCTAGGGTATCAAAAGCTTTCCGCAAACCAGTTTTCAACTTCTTTTTTTTGTCAGCCATGCGGTAACAACCTCAATCTAAGTTTTTCTAAAGGTACTTGGACATACATATCTTGTCTGTATGTTCACGGATACTCTAACTTCGGGGATCAAAAAAACTGCTATTTTCCCTACGCCAACCTAGATTCCTTAGTTTTTTTTTAGGAGATTGAATTATTAATGGGTAAAATTGCTATCTACAAATATAAAGTAGATCCCGACAAAATGAGCAATTTATTATACTTGATATGTATAAATTTTTTCTGCTCAATTAGAATTCTCTGGCTCTACTTTAAAAATTTTATCTCCTAATGTTTACCAAGAAAGCATGTTATATACAGAAGTAGCGACAGGAACTCCGAATCTATACAAAACATAGATTTCCGATATCTTTAACAGTTATAGAAACCGATAATTCTTATTGAATGAACACTTCATTTACATTTTCTTACATAACTTATATAATACAGGGTTTTTTTAAAACTATTACGTGAAGCTACCAAGGCTCAGATTCTACTACCATCCTGTATTTGAAACAACCGGGATTTCTGTATTGTAAAATACAACTTACTTTGATATTGCGGCTAATGGTAGCGTCATAACATTGGGATTAACAATCTGTATCCCTTGCTGATACTACTTTTTATAGTTTTGGAGTAAATAGTAAAGATTAATATTAACTTTAATTAATAATTAATAATTATTCCTTAATCTATATAGCAATCCTATTTGAGTTGCGAACACCTCAAGCTTCACCAAACCCGGTTTCTCTGCGTTCAGGAATCATTTAGGATTGCTATAGATAGTATTGTGAATATATTACCTACCAAAAATCTATCATTGATATTTTTGCAGATGAAACGCTACAAAATTTTATAAGTAAAAATTATCATTAAAATTATTTATTATAAATTTATATTATGAATTCATCTGTTTCAAATATTGCTTATAGCCCAGTTGTTCTAAGTTAGCTTGCTTTGCCATCACAGATTCGCATAGATTTTGGCGATATTTTAGCACTCTTTCTAGTAATTCTGGGTGCTGGGTTGCGAGAATTTGTATTGCCAAAAGCCCAGCATTTTTAGCATTACCTATGGCAACAGTTGCTACTGGTATACCAGCAGGCATCTGTAGAATGGAATACAAAGAATCAACTCCTTGTAAGTGCTGACTAGGTATGGGAACACCAATTACAGGAAGTGGGGTTAAAGATGCTACCATTCCAGGGAGATGGGCTGCACCACCAGCACCAGCAATAATCACTGTAATACCACGTTGGTGAGCAGATTGAGCATATTCCACCATGCGTTCTGGGGTACGGTGGGCACTCACAATCGCCACCTCAGTTGCTACGCCAAATTCTTCACATATTGCGATCGCACCGTGCATAGTAGGTAAATCAGAATCGCTGCCCATGATAATGCTGATAAGGGGTTGAGTCATAGGAATGGGGAATGGGGAATGGCGGGGTAATACTAAAATCGGGTCAGATGAAGTTATTTTCTCCCTAAGGTGATGACCGAAGCAACACAAAGCATAAACATTATCAATGCTCGATTACCTGGTTACAAAGATTTGCAAATGCTCTTGGTTAATTCTCAGGGCATAATTGAGCATATCCTGCCAATGGGTACAGTGCTTAAACGGATTACGCCAACGAACTTACAAGTTTTGGATGTTGCTGGCGACTGGATTTCCTTAGGTGGAGTCGATTTGCAGATTAACGGCGCATTGGGATTGGCATTTCCCAATTTGGCAGAGGAAAATTGTCACCTTTTAACGAAGATAGCTCAATTTTTGTGGGATGTAGGAGTGGATGCCTTTTTACCTACCATTGTTACAACTTCGGTAGAAAATATTCAGCGATCGCTTGCTGTCATAGCAGATTTTGTGCAAAGTCAGAAGTTAAGGGTTACACAATACAATGATGACTATGATGGGGTGGACAAGAAGTTCAAGCATCCCAGCGATTTACCAGATCAAAAATTAGATGCCCAAATTTTGGGAGTGCATCTAGAAGGACCATTTCTGAATTTCCAAAAACGTGGTGCACACCCAGCAGAGTATTTATTACCATTAACTATTGAATTCGTCAAGCGGGTTTTAGGTGATTACGCTGACATTGTGAAAGTCATTACCCTAGCACCGGAGTTAGATCCTACTGGTGAAGTTATTCCATATTTACATTCTCTGGGCATTACCGTTAGTTTAGGACATTCCCAAGCCACAGTAGCCCAAGCGCAAGATGCCTTTAAACTGGGTGCAACGATGGTGACTCATGCATTCAACGCCATGCCCCCATTACACCACCGCGAACCGGGATTACTTGGGGCAGCAATTACCGATCCTGAAGTAATGTGTGGTTTCATAGCCGATGGTCAGCACGTTTCCCCAACGATGATTGAAATCTTACTACGCGCTAGTGGTTACGAACAAGGACTTTTCCTCGTCAGTGATGCCCTTGCACCTCTGGGGCTACCCGATGGTGTTTATCCTTGGGACACTCGGCAAATTGAGGTGAACAAGGGCACTGCCAGACTGCCAGATGGAACCTTATCAGGAACGACTTTACCCTTATTGGTGGGAGTGCAAAATTTGGTGAAATGGGGAATATGTGACGTAGAACGGGCGATCGCACTTGCAACTGTTGCACCTAGGCAAGCGATCAGTTTACCAGGAATTACTAGGAGTGCTTCTGCTACGCACTTATTGCGCTGGCATCTTAACGAAACTACCAAAGAACTATCTTGGCAACGGATGGGGTGTTCTTGAGGGTTCGCGCACGTGCTACTTTAAACCATTGGGAAGCATTAATTAAAACTAGAGCTTTATGAAAGTAGCCGACGATAAAACGATTGTTAAAGAATATTTCAACTCTACAGGCTTTGACCGTTGGAAACGCATCTACGGTAATGGCGAAGTCAACAAAGTTCAGCTAGACATTCGGCATGGACATCAACAAACTGTGGACAAGGTTTTTGGCTGGCTCAAAGCTGATGACAATTTAGCCGGACTATCAATTTGCGATGCTGGGTGTGGTGTGGGTAGTCTCAGCATTCCCTTAGCCGAAGCTGGCGCAAAGGTCTATGCCAGCGATATTTCTGACAAAATGGTGGAAGAGGCAAAGGAAAGAGCCAAAAAAATCTTAGGAAATGCTGACAATCCGACTTTTACCGTGCAGGATTTAGAAACGTTAAGTGGTAACTACCATACAGTTATTTGTCTGGATGTTCTCATCCACTATCCCCAGGAAAAGGCAGACGAAATGATTTCTCACCTTTGTTCTATGGCTCAATCACGGATAATTCTCAGTTTTGCGCCGAAAACCTTTGCGCTTTCGTTATTGAAGAAGATAGGTAGTTTCTTTCCAGGCGCAAGTAAAGCGACTCGCGCCTATCTGCACCGCGAGGCTGACGTGGTAAAAATTCTTGAAAGTAAAGGCTTTTCAATTCAACGACAGTCAATGACTCGAACTCGCTTCTATTTTTCCAGACTACTGGAAGCCTCACGTAAGTGAGGTTAGAATCGCAAGCAAAGCTCAAATCTGAGGTGGAACGATGAAGATTGCTGAAAAATTGGCAACGGGCTGGCTGCTGACACTCGGATTCATGTTTATGACGTTATCAGCCTCTGCGGTCATTGAAAAAAATACGATGCTTAAGCCAATCCCACCAGGCATAGAAGAGGCTCCAGATTTTCAGAATGAAGACGCTCGTGATGTACTTGATATTACTGCTTTACATGGTCTAATTTTTGGCGTTCCCACCTCTGTACTGGGGATATGGATGTCATTGGGATTATACCGTCAAAGTCAGCGAGAAAAAAAAGCGATGAAGCTAGAGGCAAGCGATCGCCTGCAATCGATTTTTTATCGCCTTATTCAAGAAAATAATGGGCGCATCACTATTCTAAGTTTTGCAATGCAGTCACAGTTACCAGCAGCTACCGCAAAACAGTATCTAGATGAGCAAGCCAAACAATTCAATGCTAACTTTAAGGTAAATGAAGACGGGGGAGTCTCATATCATTTTGATGTTTAACATGAGATTCTCTCTGGATGAGTCAGCTTGCTAACGGCTAATAGCTAATTGCCTTGCTAGTATTAGCTATTAGCGATTAGCAATTAGCAATATGACGTCTATTTTTTTAAGCCTAGCCGCCATTTTAGGGGGTTTATCTGTTGCCGCAGGAGCTTTTGCTTCTCATGCTTTGCGGGAAAAAATCAGCGATCGCTCCCTGGAAATTTTTGAAACTGGCGCTCGTTACCAAATGTACCATGCTCTAGCACTGTTGCTAGTAGCACTACTACTGAGTCGCACTGAGTCTCCCCCACCTACCCTGATAGCAACTGGTTGGCTATTTATTATAGGCATTGCTATTTTCTCAGGCAGCTTGTATGCCCTGAGCTTAACTGGTATTAAGTCTTTAGGAGCAATTGCACCTCTGGGGGGAGCCGCCTTTATTGCGGGTTGGGGTGCGTTAGCTTTTGCCGCTTGGAGTTTAAAGTACTAATTTTTGCTCGGTGTCACTTGCGGTTATACTCATATTTTGCACTATTGTCAACAAGACTAAAAAAACGGGTTGCTCAACCAAGAATCAAGGGTTTGACCATTAGCCATTCTCAAGAAAGCCAGTTTTGCACCTAGGTGCAAAATGTCACTATACATCCAATTGCCCTCACTCCACCAACGGGGTGAGGGTACTATAATGTTAATTTATGTAAAGTATTGACCTGTAAGGAGGGCGATCGAGCGATGGCGATCAAGCGCGAAAATCCATCAAATATTTAGGACTAAAGACCTTTATTATGTGCAGATTACTTGCCTACCTTGGTTCACCTATTTTTTTGGAGCCTCTACTATCTAAACCAGAACATTCGCTCATAGTTCAGAGCTATCAACCTCGCGAAATGCTATCTGGGGTAGTGAATGCAGATGGTTTTGGTATCGGTTGGTATCATGCTCAAAAAGATACCGAACCATTTACGTACAAAAATACGCTGCCTATTTGGAATGACATTAATTTACCAAGTATCAGCCGTTACGTCGAGTCTGGATGTGTGGTAGCCTATGTTCGCAGTGCTACACCTGGACAAGCGCTGGATTTTAGCAACTGTCAGCCATTTAAGTATCAGCGTCTGTTATTTACTCACAATGGTCGTATTAGCAAGTTCCAGCAAACACTATACAGACCCATACGCAAGCAATTAAGTGATGAAATTTACCAGTCTATTAGCGGTTCCACAGATTCTGAACACATATTTGCAATGTTTTTGAACCTATGGCAAGCTAACCCAGGTAAAAGTTTAGAGCAGGCTTTACATGTAACAATGATAACGCTCATAGAATTGGCAGAGCGCTATCAAACCGATATTAGTGCCAATGTGGTCATTAGTGATGGACATTGCCTGATTGCTTCTCGCTTTAGCACACAATCACCTGCTCCCTCTCTTTACTGGATCGCTAATGATCCAGCTTTCCCCCAGTCTGTAATCATTGCGTCTGAACCGCTATTCGCTGGTAATTGGACTCCTTGCCCCGAAAATAGCATTATTAGTGTAAAAGAAGACCGTGATATCCGAATTACGCAAATCTAGTTTAAAAGAGGCCATCTCTTACGCCTTCCATCATTGTCGTGCCAAAACCCTCACTCTGTTCGAGGGTATTGACGAAACTACCTTCTGTTGTCAGGCTCATGCTGACTTTAGCCCTGTTGGCTGGCATTTAGGGCATATTGCTTATACTGAGTCTTTTTGGCTACTAGACCGCTGTGCGGGCTTACAGTGTTTGTTTCCCCAATACCATAAGCTATTTGCAGCAGATGGTTTACCAAAAACAGAGCGTGTCAAATTACCGAACCCACAGGAAATCCGTTATTACCTAGACACTGTTAGAGAAAAAGTTCTCGATTACCTGAAAGTAGCTGATTTAGAGCAGCAAGAACCTCTTTGGCGCTTTTTGCTCCAGCACGAAAGCCAACATAGCGAGCTTATCACCTTTGTGCTGGAATTGCAACGAATATCAAATATCAGCCATCAACTATCAGTTAAATCAAAAATTGCAACCGCAGATGGAGAGAAGTCTGAGCGGCGGCTTCCGCCGCTCAGAACTTCGGAACGCGGATACAAAGCAAAAGAAAAGACAAATATCTGCGTCCATCTGCACGCCAGTTGCTTCAACGCGGGGAACCCCCGCAAAGCACTGGCTTGTCCATCTGCGCTTCAAAATCCTGCTGAGATGATTCATATCCCAGCAGGTGAATTTGACATGGGTAACGACTCAATAGATGCTCTCGATAACGAGCGCCCGATGCATAGGGTATATTTAGAAGGCTATTGGATTGACCGCTACCCGGTAACTTGTGGGCAATATGGAGCATTCATAGAGACGAGGGGATACGAAAATCCTCATTGGTGGTCGCAAGCTGGCTGGGAATGGCTGCAAACTGAGCAGGTGAAACAACCGCTCTACTGGTGCGACGATCCCGTTTGGAATAATCACCCAGTTTACGGCGTTAGTTGGTACGAGGCGGAAGCCTACTCGCGGTTTGTTGGCAAGCGACTACCCACAGAAGCCGAGTGGGAAAAAGCAGCAACTTGGGATGGAAAAGCTAATCGTTGCCGCATCTATCCTTGGGGGGAAGAAGAACCAACACTTGAACATTGTAATCATGACAACGTGATAGAAAAAACAACTCCTGTGGATGCTTACCCTGCACAGGCTAGTGCCTATGGTATGTATGATGCTTTAGGAAATGTTTGGGAGTGGACGGCTTCTTGGTTTAATGGTTACCCTGGTTTCCAAAGTTATCCTTACGTAGGGTACTCCCAAGTTTATTTTGACAACCAACACCGTGTTTTAAAAGGTGGTAGCTGGGCAACTGGTCATTGGGTGCTGCGTTCTAGTTTTCGTAACTGGTATTATCCCAGCGTGCGCCAAATTTTTGCAGGGTTTCGCTGTGCTGCTGACTAGGAAATAGGGATTGTTGGTTGTTAGTTGTTAGTGGTTAGTTGTGGATTGTTGATTGTTGATTGTTGA
>CAZZXJ010000233.1:0-8959 GCA_964657905.1 uncultured Stigonema sp. | reverse complement strand
GATGATTTTATACCCTTTTACCACAGAATGGTTCTATTTTGGAGATGTCTAATGACTTTCACTAATGAACAATTACATGCTGTTATGACTGGAGATTTAAATCGCCGTGTTGAGGCGTTGCGGCAACTGTTGGGATATCCTGTGAAAGAGCTTGATCCTGAAGGTTCTCGGTTCTGGTATTTGCGTCCTGGTGCGAACGAAGACGAAGCTGGAGAGACTTGCCCCATTGCTGTTGGCTTTTATGAGGAACTATCAGGAACGACAGACCAGGAAATCAAAAGATTTTTGACCACAAAAGAGCAGCAAGAGGAAATTTACGGGCATTACACACATAGACTGGCTGAACATCAACCTGTGATGTATTTGCTGCTGCCAACAGGGGAAGGTACTGGTCGAGTGCCACTAATTCTGCCAAATGAAGGTGGACTGCGTCAACGGCAAATACAAACTTTTGATTGGAATGAACCGCAAATAATAGCACGGTTGAATCGTTTAAAACAAGGGGAACTGCCAATCGCGGCTAAGGGATTACGTTCGGTTCCCTTGGTGGAGTGGGTTTTCTATGAACCGATTAAGACGGCGAAGGAACTGGCGCAGTTGTTGGCTGAAGCTGCCCGTCGAATTGAGCAGGCAATTCCTTCGGTCTATAAAAAAGAAAAAGCTGATGGGTATTTACACAACCTATTGAAGAGTTTTCAACGGGAGCTACTGCCCACACTGCAATTGATTTCTGATAATGAGAAGGATTACAGCTTTGCTGATATCTATGCCCAAACCATTGCTTATGCACTGTTTACAGCAAAGGTATTCAGCCATGTAAAAGATAAGCGGGAGGGACGCGAGAAAGAAACGCATTTTGACCGTGAATCTGCTTGGAAACAATTACCAGAAACTAACCCATTTCTTCGCAAGCTGTTTAAAGATGTGTCAGAGCGTGAGCCTGAAGAATTGGGTGATGAGTTGATAGGTGCAATCGCAGATATTTTTGGTATTCTCCGCGCCACTAAGATGGGTGCAATTTTGTCAGATTTTGAGAAGAAGATTGGACAGGAAGATATTATTATTCGGTTCTATGAAGATTTCTTGGCAGCATACAAACCACAGATGCGAGAACGTCGGGGGGTTTATTACACACCTGAGCCTGTGGTGTCTTACATTGTACGTTCTGTAGACCATATTTTAAAAACAGACTTTAAACTAACTGATGGTTTAGCTGATGCAACAAAGGTAAAGGTTGAAAAACCTGACAAGAAAGGTACGACCGAAACACATAAAGTTCTGATAACAGACGTTGCAACTGGTACGGGTACTTTTCTTTATGGCGTGATTAACCATATTCATCAGTCGCTAAAACTTAATCCAGATGAATGGTCAAATTATGTTTCTCAAAACCTATTACCACGACTGCTAGGTTTTGAGTTACTAATGGCTCCCTATGCAGTTGCACACATGAAATTAGGTTTGCAACTAGCAGAATTGGGTTACAAATTCGATACTCTAGAACGGTTACGAGTTTACCTGACTAATACTTTACAAGAAGCATTCCAAATACCGCCTGCTGACGACTTTGATAATTGGATTCGAGATGAGGCAGATGCAGCTAATAAAATTAAGCAAGAAGCACCAGTAATGGTGGTGATGGGAAATCCTCCTTACTCTGGTCATTCTGCTAATAATGGCACTTGGATTAGTAGTCTTCTTAAAGGAAAAGATACAATCACCGAAAAAGTAACTAGCAATTATTTTGAAGTTGATGGTAAGCCACTTGGCGAGAGAAATCCTAAATGGTTAAACGATGATTATGTGAAGTTTATTCGCTTTGCTCAATGGCGGATAGAACAAACTGGTTATGGAATTCTAGCTTTTATCACTAATCATGGTTTTCTTGATAATCCTACATTTCGCGGGATGCGTCAAAGTCTAATGGCAACATTTGACGATATTTATGTTTTAGACTTGCATGGGAATAGTAAGAAGAAAGAGCAAGCACCTGATGGTTCAAAAGATGAGAACGTTTTTGATATTCAGCAAGGTGTAGCAATTAGCATTTTTGTAAAACGGCAGAATAATAAAAAGCAACCTGCTAATATTTATCATTCTGACTTGTATGGTTTACGTGACAATAAATATAAATGGTTAAATTTTAACAGTATAGATACAACACAGTGGAATAAGCTAAATCCACAAGCTCCATTTTATTTATTTGTTCCTCAAAATACTGATTTACTTGCAGAATATGAACAGGGATGGAAGGTAACAGATATTTTTCCAGTTAACGTGCTTGGTTTTCAGACGCATCGCGATAATTTTGCAATCGATTTTGAAAAGGAGGAACTTTACAAGCGAATTGAAGAAATGCGTGATAATAGCATTTCTGATCATGAATATGCTCGAAGATATATGCTCAAAGATAACCGTGATTGGAAATTAAGTGAAGCCCGTAAAGTTGTACGTCGTGATGTTGATTGGCAAAGTAAGTTAATTCATTGTTTGTACCGCCCTTTTGATGAGCGACCATGTTATTTTAGTACTGTATCAATGGATTATCCTAGACCTTTACTTGAAAAACATATTTTTAGAAAAGATAATTTAAGCTTAATAAGCGTTCGTCAGGTTGCAGAAGGAATATTTAATCACGTATTCGCTACAAATACCGTTGTAGAGTGTAGGATAACTTTAAGTAACAAAGGTGCTGGATATTGTTATCCACTTTATCTCTACAATGAAAATGACCAATATCAATTTCCAAAAATAGAACAAAAACGCCGCCTAAATCTTTCCCCAGAATTCCTCAAAGACATCACCTCAAAACTCGGTTACACCCCCTCACCAGAAGCCATCTTCTATTACATCTACACCATCTTTCACTCACCCACTTATCGCAGCCGCTACGCCGAATTTCTCAAAATCGACTTCCCCCGTGTTCCCCTCACCAGCAATAATCAACTCTTCACCCAACTAGCAGAATATGGCGAAGAATTAGTAGCACTTCACCTCATGAAATCTCCCAAACTAAATAACTCAATTACTAAATTTGTTGAACAAAACGGTAATTGCATAGTCGATGCCGGACACCCAAAATATACCAATAATACTGTCATCATCAACAAAAAAGGAGACAAATTTACAGGCGTACCAGAACAAGTCTGGAACTTTTACGTTGGTGGTTATCAAGTCTGCCAAAAGTGGCTCAAAGACCGCAAAGGACGCACTCTCAGCAACGAAGATATCCAGCACTATCAACGTATTGTCGTAGCGCTCAAAGAAACCATCGAGCTAATGGCAAAGATTGACGCCGCAATTCCAGCGTGGCCCATTCAGTGAGCAACTAACTATGCTTGAGAACTTTATCCAAGAACTAATCCGCAAACAGCGCCCCTACTACTTGCTTCAAGGTAGCCCCATCAAAGGCGTTGAAAATCAATACTGGCTCACCTTCAAACACTACGACGCTGATAACCTACTGCAAAACGTTGTGAAGTTCTTGGGCGTGGGTGGCGAACAAGCCACCTACAAACTGCTCCGAATTGACCCAAAAAGTGCCAAAGTTTTTGAGTATACTCCTCTTAAGGAAGGAAATTTACCTAGTGTTACCCTGCTGCGAACCAGTAATCTGACCACTCTAGAAAAGTTTCTTACAAGAGTTAGCGTCACTAAAGAAAAGGCGTTGCTTGAGGGTAGCTTCCTAGAAATCAAAGGTCAGCGTCGTAGATTTAGCTTGCCAGATGACCTAGACAAGTACAACACCTTCATCTGCAAAATTCTAGAACGCACCCAAATTTATCGCCGCTCTACCGCCTACTTCGATAGCGGTGTACTAAAACTATATGAAGAACCTCTACAAAGCATTGTTCAAACTGAGGGTCAGATTCGGTTGCTAATGGACTGGCAGGGCTTCACTAAACAGGCTGATTTGGAAGAATTGGAGAAACTGCAAGACCCTGACTATCGTGCCCAATTTGCTCGTCGTACAATACTAGAATTTCTCAACGATCTAGAGGATAGTGCCTTTACTGGTACACAAATTCTGGCAGAGTTAGTCCGGCTAGGGTTTTTGCAAATCAAACTCGTCAAAATGGAATCAGGACGAGCCATCTATCATAAGAAAACTGGTATCTTCAGTGACCAGTTAGAAAACCACATCCTACACGAAGGCTCAGATAATTTCACTCGTGCAGCACATTCCAAAAATGCTGAGAGTGTGACCTTTCTCTACTCTTGGGGTTCTCTAGATGCAGAAGCCATCTTTGACAGCATTCGTCAGTTTGATGCTGAGTGGCAGCGGCAGGATTTAACCTTCGACCTGAGCCAAGAGTTTTTGCTTTCTGTACTAGTCGAACGCGATCGCCGCGCCAAGTTGCAGGAACCAATCATTGAATCCGTCACTCCTGATGAATTTCCCCCAGGAGAAACTACCACTGTTGAAATCACTGGTCAAAACCTGGACAAAGTAAAAGAGATCGAGGTTGTTGATGATGATCTGGTCAAAGTCATCATCGACACTCAAGAGCCTGAACGTATTATCGGTCAACTTGAGGTACACCCAGACCACCCGCCAACTTCCCTAAACCAATTTAAAGTTACAACCGACATAGGCGTTTATCACACCTTACCCGAAAAACCACCAACGGTCACTCAGTCTTTAGAAATTCCAGAATTTAAAGAGATTGAAGGATTTAAGCAAGCCGTAGAAATGATTTTGGCAGGGACACACGGCACACCCCAAGACTTCCTATACTGGCTGGCACAGCAGCGATCGCACCAGTTTCGTGTTGAACGCAGCGATTTACTTGATGAATTCGTTAACCAAGACATCCTTTTTGAACATCAGAAATCTGGAGCGCAGCACTGCCTACGGGTCATGCAGGATTTTGGCGTTGCTGTCTGCGCTGATGCAGTGGGCTTAGGGAAAACCCGGTTAGCAGCTGCGGTGACTCGATTATACCGTCAGCAGAATGGTCAGGCTAAAATTGCTGTCATCGCTGCTAAAAAGCTATTCCTTAACTGGGAACGAGAAATGGCTGAGTTAGGGTTTAAACCAAACGAGTACGAACTCTACAACAAAAACTTAATGAGTCGCAAAGGTAATAACTTCCTGGCAGACTTCAATCGCTACGGTGGTCCTGACCTAGTCATTATCGATGAAGCACACGAAGGCATCCGCAACTACAACAACCGCATCCACAAAACTTGTCTTGCTGTTCAAGAAAGCGATCGCAAGTCTGTTCGTCAACGCTACTTTCTCCTTTTAACCGCTACACCCTGGAACAACCGCCGTGAAGATATTTACAACATCCTTTCTCCCTTCCTCACCCGTCCTGAAGGATTTACTGACTTAGGGTTTCCTCCAGAACTGGTGCATTGGTTCAAAAGTCGAGAAATTGGAGTTGAGAACTTTACTGATAACACTGAACTATTCCGCCGTACCTATCGCGAACTGTTCCTTCAACGGACTCGTCAGATGCTACGCGACGCCACCCCTGACATGAACCTATATGCCAAGAGGGTAGCAGAATGGTTGCCCGTTGAATTTGAACCTAGTACAGAGCAAGCACTCGACCAAATTTTCACTCAATTTGAAAATAGTCTCTATATCCCGTTTGCTGACCCAATTCGATATTTAACAAGCAACGTGGAACAGCGAAGTCTTTTGGCTAACCAACGCCGATTCTTCCTGCAACGGGCTGAATCGAGTATGTATGCCCTCCGCCGCACTATTAAAAGCTTTGGGGAGAGAATCCGCCAGATGCAGCAGAGGTTAGAAAATGTTTCTCCTGATGCTGATGGTTTGAAAGAATTCCTGCTTGTTCACTACGGCTTTGAGTCGGAGAAGAAACAGCAACCTGATTTTTTAGACATTGATGACCATGAGGTGTGGGACGAAGATGAAGAAGAGGAGGAGGAAGATAATACCGCTGAACAACAGCAGAAGCGTCAACAACTGCGTCGTTCCATCGACATAAACACTGATGCTTTACGTAATGACCCCAGTAAAGCCAAAGCTATTTATGAGCGGATGTTAGCTGATTGTGGAGGTGACCTCAACCAACTAGAACGAATTCAACAGCTGCTTGCAGGTGAATTTATTATTGACCACAAACGGGAACAAGTCACCAAAAAAGTGCGAGAACTGGTAAGCCAGGGTCAGAAGGTTCTGCTGATTTCTACCTTTGCGGATACGGTGATTGACTACTACTGTTACATGACCCGTGACAGTGCGATCGCCAATAAAGGAATTGCTATGGCGGTTGGTTCTACCAAAAAGTATTACTCTAACAACTCAATACAGTCACAGAATGTTAGCCCTAATAATGCCCTACGCGGAACAACGCATCGAACGAGTATGAAGCGACAGGAAATCTTCCGACTATTCGCACCAATAGCTAATTGTAAAACTGCTGCCGAACGACCCAAAAAAGAAGAAGAACTTGCCGTCCTTATTGGGTCAGAGACTTTGTCAGTTGGTCAAAATCTCCAAGATGCCGACTACCTAATTAACATAGACCTACCTTGGAACCCCATGATTTTAGAGCAGCGGATTGGACGCATTGATAGACCCAAACAGCACCGAGCTAAGAATATCTATATATACTATGCCAACAGTGAAAGCCAGCTACTACGCCAAGCTTCTCGGCTCAAGAATTTAAATAAGAAATTAGTAGGTGACTTAGCAAATAATGATGAAAACACGGCTACTAGCCAACCCAATATTCCTATTATTTCTAACGTCAATACTTTAGGAGCATCTGTTTACGGCGATACTTTGTTTGATGATGAAGTTCTACCTGGTTATATTCAATTCCTCGAAAGCCTAGTTAAAGCTAGACTTTTGGAACAAGGTAACTTACAGGAAGATGCTTACAAAAAACAAGAAACCAACCGTGACCTGTATACCCAAAACGAGATTTTGCACACTGAAGAATTAACCAAGCTTTTGCAAGAGTTGGGTGAAGATTATCAAGCTAATCCAATTGCTGTTGGTCGCTGCACGGGTGAAAAAGATGAACCAACTGGATTAGTGGCGCTTTCTGTGGAATACTTTGGACCTAATGGTGAACCAATTCCAGATATGCAACAGACTTTGTTCTGGAATGACCAAACTGGGGAAAAGGATGGTTATGGTATGGCGATCGCCACTGCTTTCAAAACCCCAGTAGCAACAAATATCTTCTCAACAAAATATTTACTGTCCTGCGCTCAATCTCTTTATAACCAATTGGTCAGACTAAAGCAACAGCGAGTCGCTGAAATACAGCAGGAGGAAACCTTAGAAAATCTTAGCATTACTTCAGAACGTATTAGTAAAATTCAAAGGCGTGTCAGCAATCTTGATAGTTTTCCAGCAGGTTTAGACCGTCCTACAGTTAAAAATACGTTTAAGAAATTGAACGAATGGAAGGAGAGCAAGCAGGTACAAAAACTCTTGCGTGACTATACAGATGGTAGTAAAGCAGCTTTGGATGATGAGGCTTTTGTAGTGCAGTTAGTTGAAGATACTGACAAACTTAACCTGATTGCAACTGAAGGTATTAAACCTACTAGTTTACAAATATCCTTAGCTGCTCTTTTACTGAGAGCATAAGTCTAATTTTTTTGACCAAGGTTATGCCTAAAACTACAAGGTCACGAAGTAGAGCGATCGCACTCCAACAAGTCAATCCTTTAACAAAGTAATAAGTGAAGTGAAAAACTAATGAAAAGTAGTTCAACAACGCATAATCAGCAGGTGACAGAAATTACAGGTACTGCCGCTCAATTTTGGGGAAATGCATTAATTCCCTCACGAGGAACAATCACAGTCAAAATTACTGGTGACACCCTTCAGGGGACACTCAAAACTGGTTTAGAAAAGAAAGAATCTTGGACACGCATCCAAAATATTGACTCAATTGAAATCCTAGAAGCACCATTTTATGCATTGCTGAGCATTGGAATTTTTCTGATTTTCCCTGGTTTGACATCACTGATTAACAATTCAGCATTGGGTGTACTTTTATTATTATTAGGATGTATAATTGCTGCTTTTGCGCTCTTAAAAAAGCGTCGATATTTAGTCATATACAGTCATCGCTATACAATTCCTGTATTTATAAGTAAGCGCCCAGAAGCTTATCAGCAGTTTGCTACGAATGTGCTGGCGATCGCACGTAAGCTAAATTCACCTGTCAGCACACCAACAAGACAGGCTCAAACACAAGCTCAGTAATGGCGATGTCTACGACTTACTTTTGTTACTAAAACTAATAGGAATGACAATTTTATATGAAGAGCAAGTTGTATCTCCATACCTATTTAAGTAGCGATCGCATCTATCTTTACGAAAAACGTAATCTGGTAGGAAAATGATAGTTTTTACAATTAACTGGGTATCTTAATAATAAGTATTAACCTTGTAACATTTGTTGTACTCAACTCTTATGAAATATTGTCGCGATCAAGCTAGAGACGAACTTTTGTTGATGATGGGAGGTGGAGCCGCCACTGGTGTAGCAGGTAGTATTCCTATTATTGGTGCGGGAGTTTTTAACGCCAGTCTTACTGTTGTCCAAGCTGCTGTAGTTACCCGTATTGCTCAAGTTTATAACGTAGACATCATTGCCGCTGGAGGAGCGGGAGCCTTAGCTGGAGCAGTTATTGCAGCTGGTGGGGGACAGTTACTTGCTAGAGTTGGCGGTACAATTGCAGGTTTTATTCCTGGCATCGGAGGACTGGTGCAGCCTGCGGTTGGAGCGGCTGCGGTGAAGGCGTTTGGTGAGGCTGCCATTACTTATTTTGAAGGTATAGGTATTGAGCCGAGATACGTGTAAAAACCTGCAAGATGGTCTGGAAACGCTTGCTGGCTCTACATTTCAAAGATTTCGGGTGGGAGATTAATCGCCGCCTCAAATGGTTGGGGGATATTATGTCGAAGGCATAACCAAACCAGCTTTAATCGATAGCACCACTCGCATCATGTCGT
>CAZZXJ010000232.1:0-8981 GCA_964657905.1 uncultured Stigonema sp. | reverse complement strand
CGCTTCGCTCCACTCGCGGCGGACAAATATATATTTAATTTTGCACAACTACTTAATGTTAGTTAGTCATTTTCTAGGGTATGGATTACAATAAAATTAAACAAGCATATCAAAGAAAACGGCACCTTACCCACTCCAGGTAGGGGTGGGATGAATCGAAGCCTCGCCCTTCGGGTGACGCTCGTTCCGACCCGCGATTACGCGCTAACGCCAGTTGCTCTACTTGGGGAAACCCCAAGACCCCACTGGGTCACCGTTTCGGGCATAGGGGTATAGCTAACCTACCCCATGCCCACAAAATCCCACCCCGACAAGGAGTGGGATGAGTTTAAAAAAACGTATAGTTAATAACAAGGCAGTCTAAATCCAGATGTTTGACGGCTTTTGGAATAACGTCTCTCGCTACCTCCGCTACTTCATCACCATCCTCTTAGGCGTTTTGTTAAACACGTTTGCGCCATTAGGGCCACTTTTTAAACGCCCAGTCACGTTGGTCGCGGTGTTGGGCTTTTTAGTCGGTAGCTTCGTCTTCATTACTCTCACCCTGCGAGCGATGCTTGGTTTGAGTACAATTTAGACTAGGGTTATAGGGGGGGTTGGCCCTGCTAAGCAAGTTGGATCTATTTTACTCAGTACAACCTCTGTGAGGAGGCAAGATTTTTATGGCTACAAGTCGCCGCGTTTCCCGCGTTGCAGAACTGATCAAACGGGAAGTTAGCCAAATGCTGCTCAACGGTATTAAGGATGACCGTGTGGGTTCAGGAATGGTCAGTGTTACTGATGTTGATGTTTCAGGAGATCTGCAACACGCCAAAATCTACGTCAGCATCTATGGTACAGAAGAAGCCAAGGCAGAAACAATGGCAGGCTTAAAGTCGGCTACGGGTTACGTCCGCAGCGAACTAGGTGCGCGGATGCACCTGCGTCGCACACCTGAGGTCTTGTTTGTGGAAGACCTTTCCATAGAACGAGGTACTAAGGTGCTGTCACTATTGAACCGATTGCAGCTAGAACGTCCGCCAGAAAATCAGATCCAGGAGCAAGAGGACAGTTTAGGTAATTTCTGATTCAACTACCCCGACCTCTACTTTAAACTGAGTCGGGGATTGTATCCAGGCTCCTCCACAGTCCAAAGTTGTTTTGGCTGATTTCACATGGGGATGCACGTGTTGAACGAGGTAAGTAAATCTTAAACAAGTAACGCACCATTTTAGACGCTGCGTTACGTCGCAGGTTGTTGACTGTTCAGTAAAAAATAGTACATAAAATCCGCAATCACGCACCCTAATAAATAAATAACCTCTAAGGGATTTCCAAGTAAAAAAATATCCAACTATTTCTTGTGGGATGGGCATAAGCGCCTGTCCGATCAACTGGGCGGGCGCTTATGCCCACCCCACAATATTGGATAATTGATTTGTTGGAGTTGCCCAAACAAAAAGTTCCTTTAATAAGCTCAAGTTATAAGATATGTTGCCATGTTCGATGTTTAGCTTATTGATTTGAAGTTGCTTATGTATTAAATTAAAGTGTAAGCCTACACGGCAGGTACTAAACGATCTCAGTTGGCAGTAGCTCTGTGTCTAAAACTCAGACATAGTACTTTTCAATGTGTAACAAATTTAAAAAGTGCTGCTACACTCCAGGTTAAAATCGTAGCCTGTTAGGTTCTGGAAATATTAATCAAGATTAAACATTCACAGGAAGAGATACATGTCATATTCGCAAACGAAAACTCAAGCTAAATCTGGATACAAAGCTGGGGTTCAAGACTACAAACTGACTTATTACACCCCAGATTACACCCCCAAAGACACGGACGTTCTAGCAGCTTTTCGTGTTAGTCCCCAGCCTGGTGTGCCTCCTGAAGAAGCAGGAGCAGCAGTTGCGGCTGAGTCCTCTACTGGTACCTGGACCACCGTATGGACTGACTTGCTGACTGACCTAGATCGGTACAAAGGTCGTTGTTATGACATTGAGCCAGTTCGTGGAGAAGACAACCAGTACATCTGCTATATTGCCTATCCTTTAGATTTGTTTGAGGAAGGCTCGGTCACCAATATGCTGACCTCGATTGTGGGGAACGTATTTGGTTTCAAAGCCCTGCGTGCCCTGCGTTTGGAAGATCTTCGCATTCCAGTGGCTTACCTCAAGACCTTCCAAGGTCCTCCTCATGGTATCCAGGTAGAGCGGGATAAGCTCAATAAGTATGGTCGCCCATTGCTGGGCTGCACCATCAAACCTAAATTGGGTTTGTCTGCGAAAAACTATGGTCGTGCTGTTTATGAATGTTTACGGGGCGGTCTAGATTTCACCAAGGATGACGAAAACATCAACTCTCAGCCCTTCATGCGGTGGCGCGATCGCTTCCTGTTTGTAGCAGAAGCGATTAAAAAAGCTCAGGCAGAAACAGGCGAAATCAAGGGTCACTACCTCAACTGTACCGCCGGAACCGTTGATGAAATGCTCAAGCGGGCCGAGTTTGCTAAGGAACTCGAAATGCCCATCATCATGCACGACTACCTGACCGCAGGCTTCACCGCCAACACCACCCTTGCTCATTGGTGTCGCGATAACGGTGTGTTACTGCACATCCACCGGGCGATGCATGCCGTGATCGACCGTCAGAAGAACCACGGCGTACACTTCCGCGTCCTAGCGAAGTGTCTACGGATGTCTGGTGGTGACCATATCCACACCGGGACAGTAGTAGGTAAGCTGGAAGGTGAGCGCGGGATTACTATGGGCTTTGTAGACCTGCTGCGCGAAAACTATGTAGAGCAGGATATGTCGCGTGGTATCTACTTTACCCAAGACTGGGCTTCCATGCCTGGTGTAATGGCAGTAGCTTCCGGTGGTATTCACGTGTGGCACATGCCCGCATTAGTGGAAATCTTCGGTGATGACTCTGTACTGCAATTTGGTGGTGGAACCCTCGGACACCCTTGGGGTAATGCACCTGGTGCTACTGCCAACCGGGTAGCCCTCGAAGCCTGTATTGAGGCTCGCAACTCAGGTCGTGACCTCGCTCGTGAAGGCAATGACATCATTCGTGAAGCAGCCAAGTGGTCTCCTGAACTGGCCATCGCTTGCGAAACTTGGAAGGAAATCAAGTTTGAATTCAAGGCCGTAGATACTATCTGATCATATAAATTGGCTTTTAGCAAAGAGCCTGTAGTTTCAGACTTTCCGGTTCTTTGCAACTCACAGCTTCTCGGCTAAGGTCAACGATGGACTTAAAACAAGTTGCAAAAGATACGACCAAGGTGCTGGTTAGCTACCTGACCTATCAAGCAGTACGAATTGTTGTCTCTCAATTGAGCCAGACAAATCCGCCTTTGGCAATCTGGCTCAATGGTTTCTCTTCCACGGGCAAAATCCAGGATGGGGAAGCCTACCTCCAAGAGTTACTTCAGGAGAATCAGGAATTGGCCTTGCGGATCATGACTGTGCGAGAACATTTAGCCACAGAAGTAACAGCCTTCCTACCGGAAATGGCTCTTAGTGCCATCGCCCAAGCCAATATGGAACATCGCCGCCAGCATCTAGAACGTATTACGCGGCTGCACTTGCCTGATTCGGTCCCCGATAGCGCCACTATGCCAGAAGCTTTGCCCGAAAATTCAACCGAATCAGAATCTAACTAAAGATAACCCAAGGAAATCATGAAAACTCTACCAAAAGAACGCCGTTACGAAACCCTCTCCTATCTTCCCCCCTTGACTGACGCTCAGATTGCTAGGCAAATCCAATACATTATAGAGAAGGGTTATATTCCGGCGATCGAGTTTAACGAAACCTCCGAACCCACTGAATGTTTCTGGACAATGTGGAAACTGCCACTGTTCAGCGCTAGATCGACTCAAGAAGTCCTGAGCGAAGTTCAAGCCTGTCGTTCTGAAAACTCCAACTGCTTTGTTCGCGTTGTGGGTTTTGATAACATCAAGCAGTGCCAGGTTCTGAGCTTTATTGTGCACAAGCCAAACAGCAAAAACTGGTAGACCTGTCATCTTGCTAATGGCTAATAGCTAACAGCTAATGGCTAATTGCCTGATTACGATTAGCAATTAGCCATTAGCTATTAGCGCCCATTGCCCATATGTATTTATACTTAGTAATTTTTATGATTAATTACCAATTGTCGTGAGATGAATTGACCCATGAGCTATTATATTTCTCCCCGCTTCCTAGACAAAATTGCCATTCACCTTACCAAGAGCTTTCTTGATGTGCCCGGACTTCGGGTGCCTCTAATTTTGGGTGTTCATGGACGTAAAGGTGAAGGAAAATCATTTCAATGTGAGTTGGTTTTCCAACATATGGGGATTGAGCCAGTCCGCATGTCTGCTGGTGAATTGGAAAGCCCTGATGCTGGAGATCCAGTCCGTTTGATCAGGACGCGTTATCGAGAAGCTGCTGAACTGATTAAAGTCAGAGGTAAGATGTGCGTCCTGCTGATTAATGACCTCGATGCAGGTGCTGGTCGGGTTGATACTTCTACGCAATATACGGTTAATACCCAACTGGTCAATGGCACGCTGATGAACATTGCCGACAACCCTACGGATGTGCAGTTACCTGGAAGCTACGATACACAGCCGATTCATCGGGTGCCAATCATCGTTACAGGGAATGATTTTTCTACCCTCTATGCTCCTCTCGTCCGAGATGGTCGGATGGAAAAGTTTTACTGGGAGCCTAACCGGGAAGATCGAATTGGCGTTGTTAGTGGTATCTTTGCAGAGGATGGAGTTTCCAAAACAGAGGTTGAGCGACTCATTGATACCTTCCCTAACCAGTCAATTGACTTTTTTAGTGCTTTACGTTCGCGAGTTTACGACGAGCAAGTCCGTGAGTTTATTCACCAAGTTGGTCTTGACAAAGTATCCGTGTACTTGGCGAATAACCCAGGAACTACGCTCAAGTTCCAGAGAACTAATTTTGGACTGGATCGGCTTCAAGAATTGGGCAACCACCTAGTCTATGAGCAACAGCGGTTACAAAACATGCGATTGGTTCACCAGTATGTAACAGGTACTCCAAACCCAGAGCAACGGGTCATGGAGTCCACAACGCAGGAATCTAATTATCAGCCATCGCATGGTAGATCCACGGTTTTACTAGAAGCACCAACCATTCTCAACAATGGTGGGTCAAGCTATAGTAAGGTTAACGAGAATTTACCTAACGGGGTATCTGTATCTGAATTAGAGCGTCTCTTAGAGCAAAGTATTCGCTTCGGAGGTCGTTTAACCCTAGAGGTGGCAAATCCTCGGGAAAAATCTCGCAATAGCTGGCGGACTTGGAAATGGAAGCATCCGCCGGAGAATGCATCTAAGGCGATCGCAGAGATCAGGGATTGTCTGCATGAAAATGTTGGTAGCTTTGTCAAGCTAGTCGGCTATAACCCTAAGACCCAAACCCGGACATTAGAAGAGATTATTTGCCGTCCATAAGGGAGCATTTTAACTAGTACAACGCGACAGAAATAACCAGACAGTTAGAAACAGGTTAAAACAAGTGTCTATGTATGTATTCTGACTCCTGGCTCCTTACTCCTGACTTCTGTCGCTCTCTACTAGATACTTAATAAAACGTTAAAAATTTGACCGATTATGACTGAGATATCATCCGCTGGTAGCCCTCAACCTGAAATCAATGCTAAGGAGTTTTTGCAATTGCTCCGACGTAAAGAAGGAACATGGGTTGAGTGGGGAAAAGCTTGTCAGCAGTTGCAAAAAGCCGGGTATAAACCTCAAAGTATTTTTGAAGAAACTGGCTTCGAGCTAACTCAGCAAAATCAGATCACCGTGGCTGCCCAAGTCTACACCAGTCTAATGGATGGCAATGCTCCAGCCAATGTGTTAGCTCACTTTGAGCGAAAGGGCAGCGACAGTTTGTATGAATTACGGGTTTTAAGTCAATCGGAACGGGTTGCAGCAGCAGAGTTACTCGTGACCAAGAATATCAATTCCGAAGGATCTCGCGAAGTTGCCAGAGCGATTAAAGAGTTTTCCCGGATGACGTCACTGCCGGAAGGGTTTTCAGATCATCCGGGAGATGCTATGGCTTACCAGTGTTGGAAGTTAGCCCGACAGCAAGAAGTTCTTCAAGAACGGGCACGCCTGATTGCTCGGGGATTAAATTTTGCCCATAGCCAAACTGCCCGACAAAAAATTGAGCAACTCCTCACTGACTTCACAGTAGTGGCTAAGCCTCGTGCTGTTCCTCCTCTTCCGGTCTACCGTTTAGAGTCGGAAACGGAGTTACCCCGTATTCTACCTATTGTTGGCAAGCTGCCACTGACTCAAGCAGATATTCAAGCAGTGCCACTGATTGAAGAGAAAGAACCATTTCGAGTCGTGAAGTTTTCGGGGGAGGGTGCTTGGGTGCCGATTCCTGGTTGGCGGGTTATTTTGAGTGCAGAAGATCCAGTGGTGATTCTCAGCGATAGCGATCGCTTACTTCCTCCTCTACCCGGCAATCCTGAAGAAGTGCTGATTGTTGTAGACCGAGCACAACGGCAGTGGGACGAAAACAGCTACTTTATCGTTGCACCAGCAGAAGACGAATTGGAAATTCATTGGTTCGAGGCGACTCCCGACCTACCACTCCTTGGACGCGTCATTCTCGTGGTACGTCCGAAAAAAATTCTTGATGAGGAGATGACAAAGGAACTATGGCAAATAGATGATTGATTACTGATACTTTTAACCGCGACATTCCCGGACATCTAGGACATCTTGGAAGTCGAGTACAACATCCCCAGCAGAAACAGTGCTGACGAAGGTGGTATCCCACATAGCCTTCAGGAAAATCCCGACGGCTCCATTAAAGTCTCGTGGTATTTCGTAACCACAACGAGGACACTTAAAGTTCTTAGAACTACCAAGTTTTCTATGAACGTGACCGCATGAAGTACATGTCTTAGAAGTGTATTCCTCGGTTATCCTTACCAATTTGGAACCGTAGCGGTTACACAAATGTTCTAGGGTTTGAGAGAACTGATAAAACGCCCAATTCATCATTGCTCTGGCTGTTTTATTTTTTAACTTTCGCTTTTTTTTGACCACCATTTCTGATGTTTCAAAAGTAGGAAGTATTATTACGTCGTAATTTTTAGCAAGGTAAGAAGCAACTTGTTTATGACACTCAGAACGTAAGTTTTTAATCCTTGTCCTAAGTATTTCCATCGTCTGTCTTATCTTGTACCTAAGTCGCTTAAAACCTGAGCCTTTTAGCTTGTCATGCCTAGACTTTAACTTGTCTAGATGTGAACAAAGCTTTGCTATCCTGTTAAAGTCCCCATTACCAAATTCGAGAAAATCGTTACCATCAAACCCAGTCATGAAAGTTCTAACCCCAGGATCAAGTCCTATCACTTTGTTGGTAACAGTCGGTGTTTCCTCAACCTCAACCGGGAAATGAGCCTCCCAACGCCCCTTATTATAGGTAAGCTCTGTAGCGCCATCGGTAAGGGTGCAATATGACTGACCTTTAAACTCTGGTTTTGGTAAATGCTTTGTCGTTGATACCATCCAACGACCATCAGCATCTAGCTTTCACCCCTCGGATAGAATCCGAAGGCTCTCAGCATGAATATGGTAGTTTCGGTCATAGTAATCTTGGAGAATGAAAGTTTTCGGAATTCTCTGAATTCTTGAACTCTCTCCCTCTTCTCGCTCTCTGGGGTACACCACGTCCATAGCGTTGCAAAACTTGTGGGGACTAACTTTTCCGCATTTTGGACTACCCCCGAATCGCCCAAAGAATACCTAGGAGAACGCAGAGAAAGAGATAGGTAATTTTCGTGGCGGTTCGGGAGTAACTGTTGTAGTTGCTCATAGCCTAGACCCACCAAACGCTGTGTTTCTTGAGGATTCCTCATGATGAAGCAACATTACGACCACAAAACATTGCCTGGAATAAAGCCAGTGGATTTCAATGTTTAGTGCGATAGCCCTTTACATATTGGCATTGAGCCGAGATGTTTATAAAATTTACTATGTAAAATTTAGAAAACTGCATGCGCTCTCTACCCCGCATCGATTCGAGATACTGGTTTTGCCTTTGTGCTGCTAGCATTTTCGGCACAAACACTGGCGACTTCGTTGGTGACGAACTACACCTCGGTCACGTCGGTGGACTACCCTGGCTGGCTGGGCTATTCGCGCTCATTCTCCTACTCGACCGAATTGTCAGCCGACCCACACCACTGTGGTTCTGGTTTGCCATCATCACGGTTCGCACGGCGGCTACCAACGTCGGAGATATGTTCCATGATTGGCACATCGACTTCGCGGTCTCCATCCCGGTGGTTCTTGCGCTCTTTGTTTGCGCGGTCTGGGTATACCGCCAGTTTTTTGATGCGGTGACTACCTTGGGCGATACCGTCCGCGTAACACCGAGCTACTGGATCTGTATGATGCTGGCTGGTGTCCTTGGCACCCTCGCGGGCGACTTCGTGTCCTTTCGGCTGCATCTCACACCGCCAGGGGCCGCAGTGGTGGTAGGGGCGCTGGTGGCGATGATGCTCAGTATAGGCCGACGGGGGAAAATTCTCGCGCCAGCTCTCTACTGGATCACGGTAGCAATCATTCGCACGGCTGGCACTGCCGCCGGCGATGCCTTTGCCCATGCGTTGAGCCTGCCATGGAGCACCTTGCTTACCGGTCTTGCTTTCCTGATTCCCGTCATCACATTCTACGGAACTGATCGGCTGACGGGACGGTTGAAAGCGCCGCCCTTGCCGACTCAAAGTAAGCAACAGGACGGACACTCGCCGCCCGATGACTGAATTGACGCCTAAAGATCCATCAATACAGAATATTCTCATTTATTGAGACTTATTGACATTCGATCTAACGAACGTGTGTTGCTATAAACTTTACTCTGTCTAGTTTTTAGACTTTTTCTTGCATCGAACTCAGGTAAATAAAATATAGGTTCGTAGTTGCGCTGTCTTCGTGTTCTTGAGAAGA
>CAZZXJ010000231.1:0-8987 GCA_964657905.1 uncultured Stigonema sp. | reverse complement strand
AGCGATTAGCCATTAGCGATTTGACGCTTTAGGCTACCCAAAGTTTTTGCGCAAATCGCACACTTAAGCTTACTAACGGAAGGGCGAAGAAGACCATAACTGCGTATCCCCATCGCGGGTAACGAGCAAGCAAAAGCCCAAATGCAAACGACAGCGACACAATACCATAAGCGTAGCGTTCAACAGAAGCGGTAAGTCCAGTGTTGAAGATTAAGCCAAAGGAACAAAAGCCATAGACAACCCCAACAAGGGGAATTTGAGTTCGTGAAAACCATAGCAAACAGACTCCACCAAAAATGAGTGCGATTTTAACTAATGGATCGCTTGAGAATGGATCGCCTGGTAACGGATCGCGTGTCAATAACCACAGCAATATCCATAAAAAACAAAATCCATACGGCATCTTGACAAAACCTAGTTGCAACCGGAAGCGCCATAATAAATAACCGCTACAGACAATAATGCCAAACAGCAGTGGATGCCAAGGGTCTTGAATGTAGCCATCAAGATTTATTGCGCCCACAATTTGCAACAGCATTTTCCACCAACCCTGCCAAGCAAACCCATATGAAGAACGCCACGCTTTCTGTACATGGAGGAACGCCAAAGCGTCTCCAAATTTAATCAGGCAATACAGGCTGAACAGAAACAGACCGCTACCAGCAGCTAAACTGGCAAGGTAGGCTGAGGCACTTCTGCGCTCTTTCCAAGCAGCAAGCAAAAAAGCAGGTATGAGCATTGCTCCAGTCACTCGCGTCGCCGTAGCTAATGCTCCCCAAAAGGCTACCCATATATGCTGCTTTCTGTCGAAGGCGCGTAAAGCTGCCGTGCTGCACAACAAGAACAGTCCTTCTGTGTAAATTACAGTTCCGTAAAGGGAATAAGGACACCACGCTAAAGCAGCTGTTGCCCACCTAGCGGCGCTTTTGCCATGACGCTCCTCTACCCAAAAATACAGTATTATTAAAGCAGCCAAAAATGCCAAATTATTCACTAAAATGCCTGCCACTTGAAAAGGCAAGCCAAGGGTCATAACTGTTCGGATAACTAAGGGAAATAATGGGAAAAACGCCACTGAATGTTCTTTTCCATCATGGGCGTAATCGTAACCAAAAGTTGCTATTTTGTGATACCAAATACTGTCCCATGCTGAGAAAGCTTGCCAGCTAAATGTGGCAGCAACGCTGTTGGGTGGAGCCGGAAGTAAAGGGGCAATCAACAATATAGCAACAACGATCACGAGTCTGCTGGATAGCCACATGGCCACTGGAAAAAAAATATTTATGAATTGATTATCATTGATGACAAGCTTTTTTAAAAAATGAGTCATGAATCTAAAAATATCTTGAGGAATACTGCCCAGAACTTATGGCAATCTGGGTTAATTTTTTAGGCAATCTTAAGTAATGGGTCACAATTAAACTTAAAATTGGCGGGCAAGATGCCCACCCCGCAATATCTTTAACTTCTTATGGGGTGGGCATCCTGCCCGCCCCAAAATACAATTTGTATTTGATGTTTATTTATCCTCATCTACTTATATAATTTAATTTATTTTCGCCAGATAACTAATATGACTCCACTAACAATTAAGCTCAAGCCTAGTAGACGTATTAGGGGAATGGTTTCCTTCAGAATGAAGTAACCTAGCAAGACGGAGAAAACATAAACTAGTGATGCCGATGGAGCTGCAATGCTCAGGTTGACTCTAGTTAGGAGGAGGATATAGACTACAGCGCCGAAACCGTAGCAAGTTAGTCCGATTAAAAGTTCAGGCGTTGTCATCATGCTGAAAATTAGATTAACAGCATTCGCTACATTAACTCTTTCTAACTTATTTGCGCCTATTTTTAAGAATAACTGCCCTGCAACACTGGCTAGGACTGACATCAGTAGTAAACTAAATTCTTGCGGAGTCATACTATTTTGGATTTGGGATATTGAACCGCACCCTGTAGCAGATGGACGCGGATAGAAAAGATTTTTATCTGCGTCCATCCGCTACAGGGTGCGGTTGTAATTTGGGATTTTGATTTAGCATGATTAAAATCATGAATGACTAGAGGGTTCGGACGCTTGCATTGCTGATGCGTGAGTAAGACCTCCTATTTCCTTGAGAGTATAAATAGGACGCCCCTTGACTTCTTCATATATCCGACCAATGTACTCGCCTAAAATACCAATACTAAATAATTGGACAGAGCCTAAGAAAAAGAGAGCAATTGTAATCAATGTGAAGCCAATTAATGGAGAAGCTGGATCGAACAAGCGCCAATACAACACTAGCAAGATCATTAACAGGGCTAATCCCGCCGACAGCATTCCTAGATAAGTGGCAAGTCTTAAGGGAACTTTGGACAGGGAAATAATTCCGTTAATTGCTAAAGCCCAAGACTTACCGAAGGTATACTTCTCTTTGCCAGCGAAGCGGGGGTCCCGTTCAAAATGCACGGCGGTTTGACGGAAGCCTACCCAAGCACGCATGCCGCGAATGTAACGGTTGCGTTCTGGCATTGCATTGAGAATATCCACTACTTGCCGATCCATCAAGCAGAAATCACCTGTATCAGGGGGTATATCTACATCAGCGAGAAGTCGGAGAAAGCGATAGAAGACGTAGGCTGTAAAGCGTTTGAGCCAGCTTTCCTGTTTGCGCACGCTTCGCTGGGCATAGACTACTTGGTAGCCTTGTCGCCATTTTTCAATCATGGCTAAAATTAGCTCTGGTGGGTCTTGCAAATCAGCATCCATAACGATGACGATTTTGCCACCAATAAAGTTCAGACCAGCTGTGACTGCGATTTGATGACCAAAATTCCGCGCAAAACTTAGGTAGCGCACCCGACTATCGCGATGGTGGAGTTCGCGAATCATGCTTAGAGAGCGATCGCGACTACCATCGTCAATCAAAATCAACTCAGCCTCGCCGTCTAATTGTTGTATCACATGACTAATACGGCGATACATTTCCGCAATGTTATCTTCTTCGTTATATATCGGTATAACTATAGAGTAGATTTGCTTGTTCACAGTAATTATCTATATAAATCAAGCACTCCTGACTTTAAATAGTAATACGCATTTGAGCATCAACATTCATGAATTTTATGTATTTTTCTGTGCCAAAAGCAAAACAGAGACACCAAAGGGAAGGCTAAACCGATCCATTAAGTGACGTTCGCTGGCAAACAACAGACTTAAAAACTGATTGACAGGTTTCGGCGGCAAAAGTAGATCGTTGCTACTCCCGGAACTACTATCGATGCGTAACAACTTTTTTAAGTAACGTACAGCAGCAACGATGGGAAACAGAAAAGTGTTAAAGTAGCCGCCATAACGCACCGTATAGCCAGCTTTACTTACGACCTGCTTCAAACCTCTTAAGACGTAGCGACGTTTGTGGTGATTAATATCGTCGTGATGGCTCCACAAAAACTGGTACGCAGGAACCGTGATTAACAACCAACCTCCTGGCTTTAATCTTGAATGTAATGCCACAAGCGCTGCTAGATCATCATCCAGATGTTCCAAAATATCTAGCATCAGAATTAGGTCATACTCATCAGTGAAGGGAATATTATCAGGTAAGCTGCCCAACTGAACCTGAATGACTTGCCGCTCATTGGCAAGTTTACAAGCGATTTCATCTAACTCCATTGCGGAGAGTTTGCCGTGACGGGCTAACATTCTCAAGTTACCACCAGTACCACAACCCGCCTCCAGAATTTTTGAGTGAGTCGGTAAACTCAGTTTACGAATCACTTGGTTCAAAATCAGGCGGCGACCCACAAACCACCAGTGCTTATCTTCAACAGCTGCATACTGTAGGTAAAAATCTTTGTCCATAATTCAGTGAATATCTGGATGTACTATATATAACTAAGCTAGCAAAGATAACATCCCTGCTGTTTGGTTGCCTATGATCTAGATTCTTCATAATTTTAGAGAAAGGAGGTCTCCTTTATTACTTAGCGTAATTAAGTATAGAGTTTTATTGCATGCAGGGTAAAAGTTAATGTCTGAAAAAATTTATAATTTGATTTACTTAAATTAGTCATGTTGATCACCAGATTTTACTTGCTCAAAAACAAACCTAGCTTACGGTTACCTCTAACATTTGCAGCAATTTTTTTCACCTTAATGTCGGTTTTTGCTCTCCATCGCTTCTACACTTTTTACGCATCCTACGACCAAGGTCTTTTTGACCAGCTTTTTTGGAACACTGTACAGGGAAACTTCTTTCAAAGTTCTCTCTCTTCAGGTCAATCAAGCGCTTTTATTAAAGATGGTCAAATACAAACGGTGTTTTACTGCCATTTAGGGCAACACTTTGTTATTGACTTTTTGCTGTGGATGCCTATATATGCCTTATTTCCCACTGGCGCAACTCTTGTTGTTTTACAAGTTGCTTTGATAACTGCTGCCGGTTTAGTTCTCTACGCTCTAGCTCGCCATCATCTCCAACAATCAATTGCTGTTTTGATTGCTGCTAGTTTTTACGGAGCCTATGCAGTCATTGCACCAACCTTTAGTAATTTTTATGAACATTGCCAAATTCCTTTATTTGTTTTTTCTTTACTGCTGGCTTTAGAGAAGCGTAAATGGGGGCTTTTTTGGTTATTTGTCATTTTGACATTAGGAATTCGAGAAGATACAGGAATTATTCTTTTCGGTATTGGTCTTTATCTCGCTTTGATCCGTCGCTATCCGCGCCTAGGTGTAGCTTTATGTCTGCTGGGATTTAGCTACATCACATTAGTGACAAATACTATTATGCCTTTGTTTTCTAATGATAATTCTCGCTTGTATTTGAGTGAATACTTTAGTAAGTTTGTTCCTGGAAATAATAGCCCTAGTACTTTACAACTTTTGTGGGGTATCTTAACCCATCCTCAAGAACTTTTTATGAGCTTGTTTACTCCCGTTGATAGGCGAATAATATACTTTTTGGGTCAGTGGCTACCTTTGGCATTTATACCTGCTATATCCCCAACCGCTTGGACAGTTGCAGCTCCTCCATTATTGGTACTGTTGATCCAAGAAAGGAAGATGGCTCTTGGTATGAGTGTTCGCTATGCGTTAACAGTTGTTCCTGGCTTGTTTTACGGCACAATTATCTGGTGGTCTCAACATCAAGAGAGATTTAAACCAAAGTTTCGTCGCTGGTGGATCAGATGTATTGCACTGTCACTTGTAATTGCAATTGCTTCTAGTCCAAATCGAGCTTTCTACTTTTTGATTCCAGACTCAATTCATCCTTGGGTTTATATTTCCCTAGCCAGCCAGTGGGAACATGTGGGACACATTCGGGCGCTGATGAACTTTATTCCTGCCGAGAAGAGCGTTTCCGCAACCACTTCTTTGCTTCCTCACTTGGCGACTCGTCGGGGGATTATTCGTTTACCAGCTTTACAATTGCAAATGGATTCAAAAGAGATCATTGATGTTGATTACGCCTTTGCAGACCTATGGGTATTGCAAAAGTACCAACCAGCCTTTAAAGGTGAGCGGCAGCAACTGAGAGATTTTTTGACTTTTATTGACGCGCTTCTAGAACAAGGAAGATATGGACTTGTGGATGTGCAAGATGGAGTGGTGCTGCTGCAAAAGAAAGTTGCTTCTCAACCTCAAGCTTTAGCGCGTTGGTTGAAGTTGCGAGAGGAACTCGGAAAAATTTAGGAAGTCTTAGAGTTTGTATTCATAAATCTGGATTCTGCGTGGGTGAGGAACATGAGGAAAGTATCAGTATCAGTTATACTGCCGATTTATAATGAGGCAAAATGCATTGAAAAAACTTTAGAATCTATTTTTGAATTTGCAAAAAATAGACCAAACTATAATTTTATTTTTGTCAACGATGGTTCTACAGACAAAACAAAAGAAATTTTATCTAACAATTTGGAATCAGCAAAAACAACTAATTTAAAAGTGATTTCTTATGAACATAACAAAGGCAAAGGATATGCGGTAAAAACTGGAGTAAAATCCGCCTACGGAGACTATATTTGCTACATAGACAGTGATTTAGCTTATTCTCTAGAACATCTTGAACTCATCGTTGAAAAGTTAGAATACTTTGATATTGTAATTGGTTGTAGAAATCTTGCATCAAGTCCTATAAAAGGTTTAAGTTTAATTAGGATAGTTGCTGGTAAAATATTTAACTTTCTCTCAATCTTTATACTTAATTTACCATTTAGTGATATGCAAGCAGGAATAAAGGGATTTCATAAAGATGTGGCAAAAGAGCTATTTAAACGACAACAGATAACAGGCTTTTCATTTGATGTTGAACTGATATATATAGCTCACAAGGGAGGGTATAGTATTGGAGAAATACCCGCTATAGTCTCAAATCAACATCTATACAAACATTCAAAAGTAAATATTTTGAAAGATTCTCTAAAAATGTTTTTTAATTTATTACAAATAAGATATAAGTATAGGGTTGCGAGATATGAGTCAAAGTATTTTATTAAGTTTTGACCTTGAAGAATTTGATATTCCAGAGGAATATGGTCAGAAAATTGAAGATTCAGTGAAGCTGGCAATTTCTTTAGAAGGTTTAAAATCTATTCTTTCCTTGCTAGATAAATTAAACATCCATGCAACTTTTTTTGTGACAGCAAATTTTGCTTTTCACAATCAAACTATAATTCAGGAAGTGACCAAAAACCATGAAATTGCTTCTCATGGTTTTTATCACTCTGAGTTTAGGATAGAAGACTTGAAAAGGTCACGGCAATTTTTGGAAGAACTTACTGGGAATAAAGTAATAGGCTTTAGAATGCCTCGACTAAAGGAAATCAATGAGCAAGAAATAATAAAAGCTGGTTACGAATACAACTCCTCAATCAACCCAACTTATCTCCCTGGAAGATATAATAATTTCTGGAAACCCAGAACTGCGTATTACTCAAATAATTTACTCAATATTCCAGTTTCAGTAACACCAATAATTCGACTTCCCTTATTTTGGTTAAGCTTTAAAAATTTTCCTCTATGGTTAACTAAATTAAATTCTCAAATAACAATTCAGCATGATAGTTATATAAATATTTATTTTCATCCTTGGGAATTTACAGATATAACCAGCTTTAAACTGCCAAATTACATTAAAAGATACTCTGGGGAGGCAATGATTAGCAGACTAGAAAAATATTTGATATGGCTGAAAAATCAAGGAGAGTTTATCTGTTTTTCAGAATTTAAACAAAGTAGGAGTCAAAATAATTCGTAATTGATAATGACGCTCGTTCCTCGCTAACGCTTCGCTAACGTAATTCGTAATTATTACGAGCCAAAATGCGGTGGGGCTATGCCCTACCTACAGCTATGTTTAGTTTATTTGTGTCCATCTACTGTATAGCCCCAGACATAAGAGTCTAAGGGCATTAAAAGGCTTATGCAAGAGGTTTCAATACGGTTCGGATAAAATAATCTACATACCGATAAATCGTGTAGAGACGCGAAATTTCGCGTCTCTACCCGTCCGAAATTCTCAACAAAAACCCGACACCGAACTATATTGCAAGAGGTCGATTAATTACGAATTATGAATTATTAGGAAACACCCGAGGCTCCAGCAACGTTTCATATAAAAAGGTCATAAGAATTACCCACTAGCTTTTATAGTGTATTAGGAGTTACTTATTAAAATATTGTGAAAGCTATTACTCTTCTTGGTTCCACAGGCTCTATTGGTACTCAGACTTTAGATATTGTGAATCAGTACCCCAATCAGTTTCGGATTGTGGGATTGGCATCTGGGAATAATGTGGAAATGTTGGCTTCTCAGGTTCGGCAATTTCGACCAAGTATAGCAGCAATTTGCGCAGAAGAGAAATTGCCAGCACTTAAAGAAGCGATCAAAGACCTTGATCCCCAACCAATTGTTCTGGCTGGTGAAGCGGGAGTTATAGAAGTCGCCCGCTATGGTGATGCTGAAACCGTTGTTACGGGTATCGTTGGTTGTGCTGGGTTACTACCCACCATCGCCGCTATTGAAGCTGGTAAAGATATCGCCTTAGCGAACAAGGAAACCTTAATTGCCGGAGCTCCCGTTGTTCTACCCCTAGTTGAAAAACATGGAGTCAAACTACTACCAGCTGACTCAGAACATTCTGCCATATTTCAGTGCCTGCAAGGCATCCCAAAGGACGGTTTACGGCGGATTTTGCTGACCGCTTCTGGCGGTGCTTTCCGGGATTGGGCAACAGAAAAGTTAGCAGAAGTTACAGTTGCCGATGCCCTCAAGCATCCTAATTGGTCTATGGGGCGTAAAATCACAGTAGACTCTGCCACTTTGATGAACAAGGGACTGGAAGTGATTGAGGCTCACTTCCTCTTTGGTTTAGATTATGACAAGATCGACATTGTCATTCATCCTCAGAGCATTATTCACTCGTTGATTGAGTTGCAAGATACCTCTGTTTTAGCCCAACTTGGTTGGCCTGATATGCGCTTACCCTTACTTTATGCTTTATCTTGGCCCCAGCGCATTTACACTGATTGGGAACAACTAGATTTGGTAAAAGCTGGAAATTTAACCTTCCGTGAACCAGATCACCAGAAATATCCTTGCATGAAATTGGCTTATGCAGCTGGCAGGGCTGGTGGTTCAATGCCTGCTGTGTTGAATGCCGCAAATGAACAAGCCGTAGATTTGTTTTTATCAGAAAAAATTAGGTTTTTAGATATACCCCGGTGTATCGAATGGGCGTGCGATCGCCATCAAAATCATAACCGTCCAAACCCTTCTCTAGATGACATTGTAGCCGCAGATCAATGGGCAAGACAGGAAGTGAGGGCAGCTAGCAAATTATTAGTTGTTAGTTGTTAGTTGTTGGTTCTCAAAACATACTACTAACCACTAACGACTAACAACTAACTAGTACAGTACGACCGAAATAACCAGACAGTTAGAAACAGGTTGAAGAAGGAGTCAGAAGTCGTGACGTCAGTCGTCAGAATCACTTCCGTTGGGG
>CAZZXJ010000230.1:0-9005 GCA_964657905.1 uncultured Stigonema sp. | reverse complement strand
AACGGCTGCTGGGAGAAGAGCATCCGTTAGTCGCCACCAGTTACAACAACCTGGCAGAACTTTATAGAAACCAGGGAAGGTACCAAGATGCGGAACCACTGTATCAAAAAGCATTGGAACTCGACCAACGGCTGCTGGGAGAAGAGCATCCGGATGTCGCCCAAAGTTACAACAACCTGGCTCTACTCTACTATTCCCAGGGAAGGTACCAAGATGCGGAACCACTGTATCAAAAAGCATTGGAACTCTGCCAACGCCTGCTGGGAGAGGAGCATCCCTCTGTTGCCACCAGTTACAACAACCTAGCTCTACTCTACGAGTCCCAGGGAAGGTACCAAGATGCGGAACCACTGCATCAAAAAGCATTGGAACTCAGGCAACGGCTGCTGGGAGAAGAGCATCCGGATGTCGCCCAAAGTTACAACAACCTGGCTCTACTCTACGAGTCCCAGGGAAGGTACCAAGATGCGGAACCACTGTATCAAAAAGCATTGGAACTCGACCAACGGCTGCTGGGAGAAGAGCATCCCTCTGTCGCCACCAGTTACAGCAACCTGGCAGGACTCTACTATAACCAAGGTCGGTACGCGGAAGCGGAACCATTGATACGCCAAGCATTGGAAATTGCTTCAAAAAGCCTAGGGGTAGATCATCCTAGAACAAAGACGATCCGTGAAAATCTGAAAGTCTTGCGTGATAAATATGCTTAATGCCATAAACAGTACTCTACGTCTGCGAGTTACACAGATGAGCCATTAGGTGGAAGAGGTGGCTCAAAGTACTAATCTCTCGTAGTTTTGAGCAGCGTCACGGGCTTGATCAACAAATAGGTTGAAAACACTTTAATAGTCCATTTGGAGCGAATGCGATTCTAGTGGCAAATCATTGGACATTTTCATTTTGATGTACTTTACCAATTAATTTTAACCCCCTTAAATCGCCTTCTGAACGGTATTTTTTTTGGGTCTATTCGGGTGGGAGCCATCCGGGAGAGTCGAGGGAAATGGTTTACACTTGGCTATAAGATCCATGTCTTCTCCAAGTTTATAGTTGTAGACATGTGGACACGTATAGAAGTACAACTGTGTAGGTGTGATAATTTTGAGGGATGAAAGTAATAGCAATCGTGTCAAGAAAAGGTGGGAGCGGGAAGTCAACTATTGCAATTCACTTGGCTGTTGCTGCGTCAATGGCAGGTAAGGAAACAGCAATTATTGACTTAGACCCGCAGTCATCAGCTGCAAAGTGGTCAGATTCTCGCTCGGCTGAATTCCCCGTTGTGGTTTCCGCACAAGCAGCACGATTGGAGAAGGTATTAGAAGCAGCAGAAAAAGAGGGAGCAGACTTGGTTTTTATTGATACTTCCCCACACACAGAAACAGCAGCTCTTGCCGCTATTCGTGCAGCTGATTTTATCTTGGTTCCTTGCCGTCCGTCGATTGTGGATTTACGCGCCATCGATGACACTATCGATTTGATTAAATTAGCGAAAAAAACATCTGTTGCCGCCGCCGTTCTCAATGGTGTTCCACCCCAAGGGTCACTGGGAGATGAAGCAGTTGAAGCGATCGCTGGTTATGGTATAGCTGTTGCCCCAGTCAAAATTGGACATAGATCCGCATTCGTTCGCTCGCTCACAGATGGGCTGACCGCTATTGAGTACGAGCCAAAAGGTAAAGCAGCAAAGGAAATTAATGCTTTGTACAAGTGGACATGTACACAAGTTAAAGTGTAAGAAAGTGGAAGAGTGGACATGAACCCTAAAAAGACGACGAAACTAGGCAATGCTTTACATAAGGCTAAAGAGGAGCCAGTTAAAGAGGTTGCAGCACAAGAGGAACAGCAGCAAGAAAATCAAAAATATCCGTTACCACCAAGTCGCCAAGGAACTCGAACAATAGCTGGTCATTTTGATCCGGCGGTAGCTATACAGTTGAAAAGGATGGCAGCAGAGAAAGAAACTACGGTACAAGCTTTATTGACGGAAGCGTTAAACCTCTTGTTTGAAAAACATGGTGAGAAACCAATAGCTTAATTCCTAAAAGGTTAACTACCAAAGTATCTATCCGGAATTGTATTTTGTACTTTTGTAGCTTTATTTAAGTACAATTAGCTATCAATCTGCCAAAAACGCTAAAAACTATGCACGTTAGTATTGGGTCGTCACATTTAGGGGTTACGCCTCCCGGCGTAATCCCTGGATCACACTAAAACTGAAACCTATGCTTCTTGGTCAAAAATGCGACGTGCTTTGTTCGTGCTTAAACTACTCGTCATCAATATTCAGCAAGCTGATAATTAGAGGTGTACAAGTTGCACAGTAGTCCATTGTGGCGATGGCTCCGCCCGCCGAAGGTATCGCTCCCTACCCCGAAAAACTAATTTTTCAGTTAAAATTAATGTCAAACAATAGGGTGCGATGCTACCCTGAACGCAAGCCTAGCGTATTCACCTTGAGTCTTCATTTCGGTTATCATTTTCAAAGCTTCACAAGCATGCTCGTTGCCAGAAGCACACAACTCGCGTGCAAAATTCTCAATTTCATTTATTTTATAACAGGCTTTTATATCGTCAAACATATAACAATCCTGATAAAAACTTAACGCTCGTGAGGTTAATAGGCGAAAAGTATCATCGTTTGCGCTGGTGGCATCGGGCGATCCAAGTCCAGTTGCCAGTTCATTAACAATGACCCATCCGCCATTAGGTGCGAACGCGATCGCCTTAATAACTGAGCCTTGCCGATTGAGAGTTCTCATGCGATCAATAAGCGCTTGTGGAATATTATTCCAAGAGGCACCATTTTGGTCTTTGATAATGACCCATCCACCATTAGGCGCAAACGCGATCACCTTAATAACTGAGCCAAGGCGTTTGAGCGTTCTAAGGTGATCAATAAGCGCTTGTGGAATATCATGTTGTGCAAAACCATTACCGCCATTGATAATGACCCATCCACCATTAGGTGCGAACGCAATCGTGTTGATCACCGAGCCTTGCCGATTAAGAGTTCTAATGTGATTTAGAAGTGCTGGTGGAATATTATGGGTTTCATAACCATTATTGCCATTGATAATCACCCATCCACCATTCGGCGCGAAAGCGATCGTGTTAATCACCGAGTTTGGTAGCTGATTGACAGTTTTAATGCGAGCCACAAGTGCTTGTGGAAGATTATGCCCATAAGCACCATTTTGGTTTTTGACAATGACCCATCCATCACTAAGCGTAAACGCGATTGCACCGATCTTGACACCTTTAGTTATTGAGCTATTCAGTCTTTCAATTGCATTGGTCGGAATGTTTTCGTAGCAAGCTTCAAACATGGAAATTTGCTCCTGTGTAGAACTAAGATTTTGCTACCCCTGTAACTTTGTATTCTAGTATATGGGTGGCTCAAAGTCTTGAAATTTCGTTCCTGAGTAGCTTGCACCTTACTGCTATTAGGTGGAACGGATGGCTCAAATTATTAATCTCTCGTTTTTTGTCCAATTACGGGAGGAACGCCTACTTGGCAGCAACAAATTCATCTACAGTTAATCCAGCAGTACGAATTAGACTTCGCAAAGTTCCTTTTGCTACTTCACGATGATCAGGAACCGAAAGCGTCGCCGGTTCAGAGTCCTTAACCATAATGATATGGCTACCTGTCTGCCGCACAACCTCCCAACCTAAGGATTCAAAGACGCGCACAACCTCGCGCCCACTCATTACAGGAACAGCAGAACTCACTACACTACGACCTCAACTTGATGCGTCTCAACTGTAAGTGGCATTCCGCGCTCTGCCCGAACCTGTAGACAAGCTCCTATTGCATCCTTAATGTTTTCAAGGGCTTGTTGCCGCGTCTGACCCTGACTCACACAGCCCGGAATACTGGGACACTCCACAATCCAAATTCCATCTTCATCACGATCAAGTGTCACGCTAAACTTCATAAACTCCTCCTGATCACAAAGGGATCATTACACATTTTACTTTTGTACTGTTAAACGCTACATTTCGCTCGTTTTGGCATGGTCTCTCTGGTACATTTTCAAGCGAATGATCGACTTTGTTTTGCTTCTATCGTTAAACATGCCATTTTGTGTCAGATTCTCAAGCATTTGGGGTATTTAATGACCGGGCGGATTTTTTATTAATTATAGCGATAATAGTGTCTTTTTAAACCTGCGTAACCAGGACCACCATTTTCTAGTATTGTTAGAACAAAATAGTTGGAATTCATAAATTCAACCGAACCTTTTGCAATTTCTCCATCCTGCATTCTTTCAGTTAATATATCATTAGAGTATTGCCAATTTCCTAATCTATTCATTTGGCTTCCATTCACCGATTTAAAAGTGAAAAATTCAGTTCCATCTGGTTTAATTACCAAAAATATTTCCCTAGTTTGACCAAATTCAACAGTAGAAGCTTTCCAAGTGCCAATTAATGCTGATTGAACCTCTATATTGGTTCTAGGTTTTTGACTAATATTTGGTGAAGAATTAATAGGTTCTGTTGAGGGTTGTGAAGTTGGCTGCGGTGTTGGTGTTTTTCCATTAATTAAGTTAGACAACAACATTGCCCCACCACCTATCAATGCTGCTGCAACTGTGGCTATTGCTCCTATCTTAGCTACATTGATGGCTACTGGTGGTTTGCTAGAGTTTTCTATATCATTCTCAATGAGTCGAATTTCTTCAAGATTTTTATTATCAATAGATAACTCAGTATAGCGGTTATAGGGTTTATATCCTTCAGCTTCTACCCTGATGTTTACGTTAATAATATTCCCCCTAATGATATTAATTGGAAATCTAAAAACTCCTTCTCCATCAGTGTGGTTTACAAGTGGAGTTCCTAGACCTTCAAATGAAACCTTAGCATCTTTAATAGGTAGATTTTTTTGATTAACAACTTTACCTATAAAATTAAACATAATCACCTAAATTACCTTGATTTTGCTAACGAAAGTGATAATCCTATTGAAACTATGATTCAGCCACTGATAGTGTCTTCTATTTTTCCCTCTTCCTTTGCTCTGTTGAAACTTCCATTCTCTCGCTGCTTCCGTCCCTAAGTGATTATGACTTAGAGTCTCAGAAAGTCAGGGTAGATACTGCCGACTCCAAGTCCTCGTCTAACACATCTAAATATTTCTGAAGTGCCCCTAATGTTTTGTGCCCAGAGATTTTCTGAATAACTTTCAAAGGCACGCCTGACATGTGCATCTTGGTTAGACAAGTACGGCGAAAGCTGTGTGTACTAGCTCCCTCAATCCCCAATTCCAGAAAAGCAGTACGAAGAATCTTGTCTGCCGAGTCGGGGTGAATATGCCCTAGTCCATGCCGACCGGGGAACAGATATACCTTAGATGATGAATAGTTTTCTAAAAGAGATCGCAGATCGGAACTAATAGGTACAGATCGAGTTTCGATCTTGCCCTTGGTGGTATTCTTGCGGATCGTAATCCTGGGTCTGATACTGCCATCTATACTGTATACATCTTTAGTGTGGAGAGAACAAGCCTCGGCTATGCGTGTACCAGTGTAGAGACAGATTCCAAACAGGGCGCGATCTCGTGACGTTTTCAGTCCCGTGGTGAATAGCCGCGAGATCTCGTGTGATGATAAAATTTTAGCTTGGTCATGACGATCAATCTTCATCCTGGGCCAGAAAATCTACTTTCCATTAGGATACATCGGGAAGATACAGTATTCCGGTGTGGGGGGCTGGAAGTATTGAAGGGGTCGAGCCGAGATACGACCAAAATAGTGCCACATACATTAGCAGACATCATTTTTAGGGGTTTTGAGCAGCATTAGCAGACAAACAACCCCCTTTTTGAGCCAATTTACGTCTGCTAATGTGAATTAGCGGACATGAAACCTCTTAAAAGTAGTACAGCGGAAATGTATACATAGTAAGCTTTTTAGGCGAAGTGGCACTATTTCACACGTATCTCGGCTCGACCCCTTGAAGTGGCGTTGCTTTGTCATTGGCACTTTTCCAGGAGTTAATAAAAACTTATAGGTCAATACACAAGCGATCGCGCGAGGCGAGAACTGCCACACCCCATAAAAAAGCGTCAGCCATCATAAGGAACGTGCAAGTGCTGTTGCACAGCTTGGCGCTTAGCGAATTCAGGACGCAGGTCATATTTTTGGGTAGTTGCTGGGTCCGCATGACCAGCGAGACGGCTAACCGTAAGCACATCAACACCAGCAGCCAACAAATTAGTAACAAAAGTGCGCCGGAAATCATGCGGACTACAAGCAGCCACCCCAGCACTCGCAGCGCGTTTTCGGAGAATCACCATCACCGCCTGATCAGTGATCCGCCTAATCTCCACCCTCCCCCCCCGGATCACTGGACTTATCAAAGCACCAGGAGCATCACCCCTTACTATAAGCCAAGCATCAAGGGCAGACACTGCACCCAAGGGCAAATACACAGTCCGCGACTTTCCTCCCTTACCCTTACGGACTAACAAAGAACTATCTTCTGGGTCAAAGTCCCCCAAGTTTAAAGCTACCATCTCAGAGCGACGCAACCCAGAACCACTAAGGATAGCAATTAGTGCCGCATCCCTGACCCCTATCAAATCCTGATCCTGCTTGCAATCCTTCAACAGTGCCGCAATCTCACTTGTTTTTAATACCCGTCCTCTCAGGGGTGAATCGCCCCGCACATTTTTGATGTCCGCTGCATGACCGTAATCATCCGCACTCATCAACCCCAACCGAAAAGCTTCCTTTAGCACTCGACGCAACGCACAAAGCATCCGGTTAGCAGTAGCAGTCGAGTGTTTTTCCATCAACACAGCTCGAATTGCAGCTGTATGCTGGTAGCGCAACTTTGACCAATCCAGAGACAAAGCATCACACTCGTCGTTTGTGAGCAATCGGGCGATCGCATTGAGCGCAAGACGCATCGTCCGCCTACTCCCACTCGTCAAACTCGACAAATAGACCGCAGCTGGATGAAGCGTTAGCGCTTGTGGGGTGACAAGCACTAGGTCTAATTGCTGTGTTGATATCTCGGTCATCGCGTACTCACGCTACACCCCTATATATTTGGTAAATTAGAGTTTCCATAACTTATCATCACATCAATACTGGAACGAAAACGTACTGTGTGTGGTTTTTTCATAACTATTTGGAGGGCGCTCGTCGTTGCGTCACTTGACAGGATGGTACAACCCATCATCCCCCTTGCGCCAGCCAAGGGAGCTGGGATCGCGATTGCGACTCCACGACTCAAATTCTGATGGAAAGAGTGTTTTCTCGCTCCCTTATCAGGGTTGCTGCATCAACTCCCAATCTCTTCGCCAAATTATCTTGGGTGTAGGACTGAACTTCAACAATTCTTTGATAGAACTGATTAGATGATGGTGAAAATGTTCTTCTGCCTGTATTGCTGTGGGTCAGCCGTTGCTGCCCAAGTGCATTGGTAAGTTGGTCAAGCTTCTTGGCGATCGTTTCTAGTTTTGTTTCCAAGCTACTCAGTCGTTCTGTTTGTTGCTGCTTGGATGTAGCTTCTATACTTTTTTCTATACTATTGGCGAGATGCTCCAACGCAGTTTCGATTTGGTGTAGACGATCTTCTATACCGTTGACTGTAGCCGTTGCATCAGAGGCACTCGAAGCTGACAGTGCCTCTAGGCGAGTGATGATGTCGTGCATCACATCTATCACAGTCGAAGAACTTTTGTCAATACCTTCTGTCTGCCCCAGGATGAGATGCAGACCCTGCACTACCAGATCAGTGGCAGAGGTGTTCTGTTCTTTTGCCTTCGCCCTGAGTGCTTCGACCAAAGACTTGGTTCGTTTAAAATTTACGGATTCCCGTTCTATAGCCATTAAAGCAACCGCCAAAATGCAACGCACAACATGACGCTAGCTTACCGCGCTACGACACTCTTAAAAATCAACAATCACCCCAGGCGCTTGGGCAATCGCTCGACCGTTGCAATAAGCTTTGTTATTGACAAACACCCTCTCTACGATGCCCCCCAAGCCCTTGATTTTCCCGTGGGTATCCAATTCAACATCCAAGCCCTTAAAGCCCATAAAGCGCATTAGGCACGGATGTTAGCTGTCTGTCATGAAAATCTCTACCCATGCTGTACAATACTCTTATCTAGATTTGTACAGATAGGAGTCTAGAACATGGCAGACAAGGACAAATTCTTAGCCACCTTCCGCATTGACCAAGCGGAGTGGAAGGATTTTATGGCTCAGGCAAAAGCAGAAGGTAAGAGCGCCTCTGCTGTGCTGGTTGATTTCATTAGTTGGTACAGAACGGGAAACAGAATCGCCGCCGACACCAAATCTAGCATTAATCTAGGCAATCTAGATGAGATTATAGATAAGCGGATTTTGGCTAAACTGAACGAACTGGAAACTAAGGGCAGTCAACCACACTCCGACAATCTAGACACAATTCTAGATGAGCGGGATAGACGTGTAGAATCTCGTTTATTGTCTATTCTAGAAACAATGTTAGAAGACTTGCTTGAAGAACTACAGGGCAACATCCGCCATATAGAATTTGCTCTAGACAATCGTATATATAAGCTAGAACAAGCCCAGAAAGCAGCACAAGAGCCAGTGGGGATGGAGGCACTGGCAACTGTGGGAAAGTGGAGGTAGAAATGCAACAGGAACGAGAGCAACTCCAGGCTCAAATAGAAGAACTAATTCGTGAGAATGAAGCGCTTAAGCAACAGAACCAGGAACTACAGCAACAATTGAGTAATCTTGCTGCAACACCACTAATACCAGATTATGAAGTTGTGCGCGATCGCATCCTCAAAACCCTCACCTCTGGTAAGGGCAAGGTTGCCAGTACATCACCCCAGTATAAAACTGCTGCTAGGGCTTTGGATCGGTTTATTGAGGAGTTGAGAGAATCTGCACCAGCGTCTACACCTTTATCTGAAACTGCCCCAGATGGAACTGCCGCCCCACTGGTGGATGAGGCAAACACAAAGTAGCGCCTATAAATGCCTGCTGCGT
>CAZZXJ010000229.1:6902-9042 GCA_964657905.1 uncultured Stigonema sp. | reverse complement strand
AGTTTCAATCCCGTGAACGGGTTTCATTTATTTGAAAGTCTGCCAGCCAGAAGCTAATTATAGAGCCATTTCCACCAGCATTTTTGGCAGGTGTACTTTAAAAGTCCGTTTCCGGCATTCATTAACAGGCTCTACGTTCATACTTAAACCGCTAAAACTATTGAATTGTCAAGGTTCTGTCGATTTGGCGGGAGGTGGGGGGTTTTTGCCCGTGCTTTCCCCTGCCAAAAAACTTTAGCAGCACTATAGCATTATAGTATTATCGTCTCTTGGTGTCGAGGTTGCTGGGAACCGTAGGTAATAGTCTTACGTACTGCGCCAGCATCCAAAACATAGATACGCACTGAATCTTCGGCAGGTTTAATCAAGTTCTCAACTTGAACCCTGAGTTTAGCAAACTGTACGGCAGTTAAAAAACATTCAAACACACTGTACTGCGTCCAAGTTCCATATCCAGAGAGCATTTTATGTAGTTTGGTTCGCCGCTTATTCGCTGCTTTAGTGTCTGGCAAATCGTAAATTATGAGGTAAAACAAAGTAATCATCGCAGTACCAGGGCTTTATAGGGAACCCCTTCTTGTAAATGCCGACTCAATAAACGTGCTTGCAATTCAATTGCACGTCGATAGCTACAACGGTAGCCAAAAGTGGGATGTTTAAACTCGTCGTTCATTTTTCGTTCCCATGCTTGCAAAAACTGTTTGCGTCCGGCTTCCGCAAGTCGATATGCACCAAGATTATCCGTAAAATCATTTGGTTTAATCTCTTTATGGCTAATAACCGAAAGTATCAAATTATCCGCAATTAACGGGCGAAATTCTTCCATCAAATCGAGAACCATTGCAGGCTGTCCTCTGGTCGCTTCGTGCAAATAACCAACGTAGGGGTCTAAACCAGCCATATGTACCGCAGCTGTTACCTGTACTTGCAAAAGTCCATAAGCAAATCCCAATAATGCATTGACTGCATCCGTGGGAGGACGGCGATTTCTGCCGTTAAAAGACCATTGTTCTTCAAGCATTACCGACCAAGCCGCAAAATATTCTCGCGCCGCCAATCCTTCGACACCGCGTACTTCATCGAGAGTTGTTTGTTCTTTGACGAGCTGTTTGCGGGATTTGACGGGATTGTCTTTTTGGTCGTGACGATATAAAACAGCATGTTGATTGTGAATTTTGCCACTCACAATTGTTTTGACAATCTCTAAGCGATGAGGTTCGTCATAGTAAGCAGCATACTGCGCCAGCCGTAACTGACCGTTACGCGAGTATCCGGGAAGCGCCGAACCTAAATATTTACCGAAGCTAGAAAGGTAATGTACGGGCATTCCCAGTTCCAAAGCATATACGAGAGCATCGCCAGTCATCTGAGGATTTCCCATCAATACGACTTGCTCCACAGTTTGGGCGGGAACCGATTTTTTCTCCCAGCTGCCATCTTCTTGTTTTAAGGCGACTTTAAAAGCTTCCGCAGTTTTACTTAAAACTGCATCCGGTTGAGTAACATATAAAACTGACATAATTTATACCTCAAGGCGTAATTGTTTGATTTCTTTTGGCAAGCAAATTTTCTGCAAGCTGCAATCTTGACACTTTTTTGGGTGGTCGATGGGTGGCGGCATTGCCTTGCCAATTGCAGTCCGTGCCGCCTGAATTGCTTGTTCTGTAGCTTGTCGCAATTCTGGTGTAAAATTTACCCTTTGGCGGCGACGGTTGGCGTAGTAGAAAATTTCTCCGTAAGGAATAGAGACTCCTGTGCGCTCTTCGAGACACAAAGCTGCAGCACACACTTGAAAATGGTCGTTGTTGTGGTTTGCCATGCGTCCCTTTTTAAATTCCACAGGGATGAGCTGGTCGTCTATTTCTTCCACCGCATCAATGATACCGTTGATCAGCAGGCGATCGCTCCACACCCACTGACTTCGATAAATAACCTTATCACCTTCAACATTCTTACCTTCGTCATCAACATTGCGGTGCAGGTGGCGACCAAGAATCAGGTGTTCGTTGTCCGCGTTTTCGCCAAGTTCGTATTCAAGGAAAAAACGACGGGGGCAATATTCCCAAGCATTTAGATAAGCTAAGGGAAGATAGAATTGTTCGTTCATTTTAGGTTAACCTCAAACCCTTTTTACCAGGTT
>CAZZXJ010000229.1:0-6892 GCA_964657905.1 uncultured Stigonema sp. | reverse complement strand
GAATTTTGAATTTCCTAACTGCGTCTGTCCCATTCCCATCGCGGTTTTACGCCCTACCCCAGCAAAAAAGGCAAAATTTGCTAATATAGTCGCAATTCGTGCCATTTCATTGCTTATAAGTCGATAGCGTACCCAACCTTGCGCTCCAATTTCCGTACCTCCTTCCATCTTGAGTGCATAGGTTTTTAGTTCGTAGGCTGTAACCAAAGCATCCCATTCACAAGCAGGAAGATGATATTGTTCTGGTGCAAAAATATTCCATCGTCGATGCAGCGAGTTAAATACTAATTCGGGTAGCGGAAATGTCTGCACACCTTGATTTTGCTTGAAGCTAGTAGGAGATAAAAAATGCAATTCAATGTCATTGAAAACCTGCGGAGGATTAGATAATAAAGCATAATCAGCTGCACCAGCTAGTTGATGCGTTCCCGGTAACGTATACATATTACGTAGTACAAACGGGAAATCTGCCAATACTAAAGATTGGGTTTCTGACCTTTCAAATCCCCGCATCAATGGTTCAATTAAACTACCATCTAATAACCCAATCCGAAAATAAAAATAATCTCCTACACGCACCCCACCCTGACGGCGATTTCCCAACAGTCCCGAAATAGTCAATGGTGAATTTTGACTTGTATGCACAGCTTCGGCAACAGATGGGCTTGCTGCTGTCAACCACTTGAGTACCAAAGCGTGCAATGCACGAGCTAAAGTAGGGGGAATATCCCCAAAATCCGCAGTAGCAAGTTCAATAACGATTGAGTGCAATGTAGAAAATTTATGCTGTTGCAACGATATTTCCTGCTCCATAAAATGTTCCTATTGGTAGATTAATTTCTTCGGGTAATTGTTGATATTGTTGTGCAGTTAATGTTGATTTGAAAGCTTGCCAATAATCTTTTTTAGTTTCATCATTTTTTTTAGCTACTAAATACTCACCGTGTAACTGTGCCTGACTTACCAAACTAACAGGAGGCATCACAATCCGGTTATAAAGTAGCATTCGAGTATAGCTTGGCAAATCTAACGGATTTAAAGGATGCAAACAGGTGTAATCACCCGATTTATTTTGCACAATTTTCTCTGGAATTTTTATTGCTTCAACTCTGATTTTTCCTGCCCATTTTCCTAAACGTATCCAACGCGGAATTTTGATGCTTTCCGGTGCGATAATATAAGTACGATATTGGCTACCTACAGCTAATTCTTTAGCCCTTCCGTAATTAATTGGGTAATTTTTCTCCGCGCCTTTATCGCCAAACTGTTTTGATTTGCCATAATAGCCAACTTGAGCAGCTTTAAAGGTATTAATTTGATATGACCAATTGATAGGTTGAGCAGGAAATACATAAATCCCGGCATGATTTAGATGGAGAAGATTTTGTTCACCGCTTGCATCCAAATATGTTGGTTTTTGTGCTAATTCTCCTTGTAGCCGATATGGTTGGGGAATGTAATGAATTGAAAAAAGTGCAAAACTTAACGCCCAATTATGCAAATATTTTTCAGTTTCATAAAGAATTCCCATCTCCCGCGTGGCAAAGAAAACGTTATCATGTAGTGTCAACGTGCAGTGATATAGCGCCATAGAAAAATCCTTTGATGATATTGAAGACGTAGGGGCGGGGTTTCCCCGCCCGTATTGAAGACCATTAAATTTTGGATTTAGGGCGGGGAACGTCGGATTTTGTATGGTCGGGGAAACCCCGCCCCTACGGTTTTTTCTTTTTCAACGCTCCAAATGATTCTGAGTAGGCTTTAGTTTGTCCGTAGAGTGCAGTCATAGTTTCTACTAAACGTGCTTCATCTTGATACAGGGTGCTGACTTCATCCAGCAAATCTTCTAACTGAGAGCCAAAAATTAGCTTTGTTTTACGTACAGGTTCGTCGTTCAGTAAATTATTCGCCACCGTTTGTACCTGCTTTAAAATGTCGCCAATAGGAGCATCAACATCGCCCTTTAAAGCATCGTAAAGCGCCTGAGTATAATGTAAATTGCTAAAGATTTCGCCATCACAGAATGCGATCCCTGCGATATAGTTTTTCATCGTCCCCGTGCGCGATTCCTGTGCACCGTAACGCTTAGTACGTAGGACATTACCTAGAACGTATACAAAGCCTTCATAAGTTGAATCGCGCAGGGTTTCTACTGTAGGAAAAGTCACTTCTGGAATAACGTGGTCTAATTCATTGATACTGCTACGCATTTCCCCTGCTTCACTCATTGTTCCCCCTTCAAAAGGGGCGTTGAAGGTAAAGCTGCGATGCGACTGTTCGTAAGCACTCAAGGAAAAAGCAGAGTCTGAGTATACTTTGGAACGTTCAGACCCACTATCGCCGATCGCAAATCCGTAAATGATACAATCAGGGCATTTCTTACAAGATTTCTCACCGTTGTACTCACAGCATTTATCTTTATTGGTTTCATCTGCGCTGGTAAGATTTAACCCACGGAGTAGTTCGCGTCCAGCAAGTCTTTCGGGGGTCGTTTGTTTGCGTTTGAACATCACTAAACGGCTGATTTGTTTTTTGCTTGCATCCGTGGTTCCTAAACCAGCTTGTGTTCGTGCAGTATTGAGGATTCCATCAGTTTGGAATACCGGGAATGATTGACTGTGACGCAACAAGATGAAGTGGATATACTTGCCAGATGCTAAGCGGGGGAATGCAGATTGGAATTCGGGTTTTAACGTTGCGAGAATGCTCATTATTTTGCTCCTATGAATTGAAATTGGTTTGTAAGTAATAAAGTAGTTACTCACATCTTGCACCTGGCGAATAGAATTCGCGGCTAAACAGACAAAACCCACCTTCGCGGGTTTCAAACCCTTGATTTTCAGTGAGTCCGCGTAGGCGGACTTAGTTTGTATAGCCGCGAATTCTATTCGCTAGGGGTTGGTGCAAGATCTGAGCCTCTCACTAGCGGCGATCGCCACTAGCAACATATGAAAGGAACACATTTTCTAGATTTCCTGAAAGTCCAGCGGGATAAGGGTTCCAAAATGTGTTCCTTAAGAGTAGGGGCGGGGTAACCCCGCCCTTACAAGGAGTGGGGAGAAAGTACATTTTCATGCTTGGCGTTATACGCATGTTTGGCTAAATTCAAGTGAGTCTTGGAAGTATTGTTGGAAGCAACTTAAACATATTTACTTTTAAGGAACTCTAAAATTTGCCTGGTATCTTCAATTTGCTTCTGAACTTCTTCTCTTACCTCTAGCTTAAGTTTGCTGCCTGCACGTTCGATAATCCCTTTCAATGCACCCTCAAAATCAGCTTGAAGCTGAGTTATTCTCTCCTGAATTTTCTGATTTACTTCCTGTTCAGTAGCGATCATATTTTTACTCCAAATGAGTTTCATGCTTGCTCTACATATAGCGGCTTTCAATTGCTTGCATTACATCAGTTTATGGAGTCATGACAATTCAATATTCTGGCTCCTGACTCCTTTTTTAGTTGGGTGTGCTTCATTCATATGAGAACTACTATAATTCGGAACATGGTTATATTCAACCTTGCCATAATCGAGCTTAATAATCTGGTCAGCAAGGTGAAAGTAACGGTCATCATGGGTGATAACTAAAACTGTTTTACCACGCTCTTTAAGTTTGACAAGAATCTGTTTGTAAAAGAGATCTCGGAAGAGCGGTTCTTGATCCGAAGCCCACTCGTCGAATAAATAAATAGGACGATCTTCTAGATAAGCTGTTAGCAAAGCGAGGCGCTTTCTCTGCCCTTGGGACAGGTTAGTTGTTGATAGAACACCATCTCTCACTTGAACTTTGTGGTCCAAATGCAATTGCTTCAAATATCTTTCAACTTCTCCATCAAGATTAGTATGATTCAATCCCAAACAGCTGTCGAAAAGGTAAAAGTCAGAGAATATGGCAGAGAAATGCTGGCGATACCATTCCCGGTTCTGATCCGCGATCAATACTCCGTCGAGATAAATTGACCCAGTGTTAGGTAGATACAACCCCGTAATCAATTTGGCTAGCGTTGACTTACCACTACCATTGCCACCTACAATATACGTTATTTGTCCCGCTTGCAAAGACAGACTGATTGGACCTAGGAGAAATCCCTTCTCATCGTTATTAGGGGGATGCATATGTCCTGGCTTATGTTCATGTCTCGGCTTATGTCCTCCCGGATGCAAAGGTGGACCGTTTGGACTCAAGAGATCGCCACCTGGGTGATACATATAGGTTACTTGATCGAGTTCAAGTTGATTGGGCTGTTTGAGGTTGTGTTCGTTAATTGTTGTGTCAATTTCGGATTGTCTTGTTAATGACAGCTTCATCATGTCAATTTTCTGCAAAGCAACATTGCCTTGCAAGAGATCGGGTAACCTGCGTAAAAGGTTCTGAAGTGGAAGGGATAGATATGTAGTGGTAATGACATAGGTTGACAGCATTGGGATTGGGATGTGGATGAACCACGGCAAAATGAAAAGAATCAAACCTAAACTAGAAAGCTGCGAAAATTGCCCGATCCCGTTGGCGATCGCAAAACTTTGCATTGCAGTACGATTTTTCTGACGCAGTTTTGCTGCACTACCCTGTAAGTGCTTAGAGGAAAAATCTTCTCGTCTCAAAGAGTGCAGTTTCAGTTCTTTAGTACCTCTGGTGATAGCTTGAAAATGCTTGAATAAGTTATCCTCCTCTTCACGGGCTAGTGAGAACAAACGCTGTGCTTTACCGAGTCTAGTTTGGACACACCAAATAGCAAAAGAAGATGTGGCGATCGTCAATGCAAATATAATGTTTGAAATCAAAGCCAAATACATTAAGCATCCAATAACAGTAGCGAGATCGATACAGATGCTAGGAATTGCAGACACGGCATGCGAAAGTACTCGAACATCATCAGTTAGTGTTGCGAGTAAACGATTTTCTCCAAGTCCTTCTAGCTGTTGTAAAGGTGAAGATAAAATATTTTGGCTTAACCTGACTCGCAATTGATAAATTGCATTTTGCGAGAGATTAATCAGCGTGAATTGGGCGATCGTACTTGTAAAGAGAACACAGAGACTTAATACGGCAAAATATAACAGTGCATTAGGAAGTGATGCTTGACTGACAGCTCGATTTATCAGTGAAATGAGGATCGCATTCCCACCACCGCTAATTAAGCCTGCGATAGTTGCAATCAAGATATGTCGCCATGATATTTCCAAAAGAAATTTAATAAATCTCATGCTTCTGTCCTTTCTTGAGGATGATATTGGGAGCAGATTAACTTTGTAAATTTACAACTTGTGGGGTGGAAAGGAAGGATTGCCCACCCAGAAATATGGGCGGACAGGACGGTTCAGCTAAAGCTTCTGAAACAGAATACCTTCTATCCCAACTCCTGGTGAAAATGAAAAGGCAATTCCAGTTAATGCTGTTATTTTTTCGGTTGAATCTTGCCAATCGTTATTTAGATTGCCCAACCCCACATATTCTTTGTCAGCACTAGGAGAATCCTTCTCACATCTGAGCAGCATACGTTCCATGACAAACAGTACTGAGGGACTGAGCATGTTGCCATACTGGCGCAGTATCTCCCAACTATCAGCAACTTGACTGTCACTGAGTCCAAGAGAACGCTGTGACTTCTCAATAATGCGTGTGCCACCGGGGTGAACAGCCCACAGATCGATACTCTCTTTCGTAAACCCATGGTGGCTCAGAAAAAGTTCGATAATTGGACCCACACCAGTCTCAATATAGTCAGGTAAGGATCGCGAAAGTTGACACGTAATCCCATTATCGCGGATGCCAAGAACAATCCCGTCTGCGGTATTTTCAACTAGGTAACTGAGGTGATCTCTAATGACGACTTTACCTTGAGCGATTGCTTGCTCTTCTTCAGAAGCTCCAATAACTACTGCAGCACACCCATCGCCAAAAATGCTATGAATAATTACATCATTAATGTTATCTTCAAATACTGCGTTGATTGAACTTAGTTCAAGGCAAACTACAAGGGCTTTGTGGGTTGGATTAGCTCGCACATGGTCGCATGCAATACGCAATCCATTCATCGCGGCTGCACAACCCATAAAATTCACTGTCACTCGAGATGTGTCTCGCCTAAGTCCAAGTCTGTTGATCAATTCTGTATCTACTCCCGGTGCGACGAAGCCTGTACTTGATACAAAAACAATTAAGCGGATAGAATTTTCGATATTCGCCGTACTTGCAGAGGCAGATAAGAGTGCTTTTCTTGCAACCTGGTCAGCAAGAGGAACAGCATACTTCTCATACATCTGCATACGAGCTTGAATAGTGTTGTGATGCTTGCATGCAGCAATTGTTTCATCAGATAACAAATTGACCGCGAGATGTCTTGTATCAATTCTAGTATTGCTGTAAAGTTTATCGATCCGGAATCTATTTTGCTCCAAGGTAGAAAGGTTAGCAACTAATTTAGCCGCATCAGATTGTCGAATGATGTTGTTAGGTGTACCAGTTGCTATGCTCTCAATGGTGGGTAAAACTTGCTTTGACTTAATTGCACCAACTTCATCAAGACCACGTTTTGCTTTAATCTGCATTGGCTGAACAAAAGGGTGGTTATTTATTGCTTTTTGTACTTGCTGGATAAGTTTGGTGTTCATCACAGTCCTGACTCCGTTTAATACTTGTATTCAAGCTATAAATCTCAGAAGACCCATAAGACTTTGCTACTGAATATAGCCGTCCTAGATGAAATGAGAAATTATCGTTAAAACTGCTAATATAGGAATCCTAAATCATTCAGGAAAAATTTTAAGTAGGGTGGGCACTGCCCACCACATTCTGGTTATGGTGGGCAGTGCCCACCCTACTTATATTTCAAAAATCAAATAGGATTCCTATAGCTAATGGAAAAATTAAAACAAACAATCAACAATCAACAATCA
>CAZZXJ010000228.1:1487-9055 GCA_964657905.1 uncultured Stigonema sp. | reverse complement strand
AGTAAAAGGTGACACGATTACAACCGATTAAATACTTGGAGATAGTACGTAGGAAAGCAGGCATTGATCATCTTTCCCCCCCATGCCCCATGCCCCATGCCCTTGTTTGGTTACTTACGATCCATTGACAATGAGTGGAAGGCAAACGGTGAAAGTAGACCCTACCCCAGGTTCACTTTTCACAAAAATCTCACCGCCCATCATATGGCAAAAGTGACGGCTAATCGCCAACCCTAGTCCTGTACCACCATACTTTTTCGTAGTCGAAGCATCTCCTTGGGTAAAGGGTTGAAATAACTGCTGCTGTTGTTGCTCAGACATACCGATACCTGTGTCCGTCACAATGAAAGTAATGATTCCACTGATCGAGTTTGCTACTGAGTCAACCTTTTCTTTTTTGACCAAGAGCTTTACCTTGCCGTTGGTGCTAAACTTAGCGGCGTTGCTTAGCAGGTTATACAGTACCTGCCGTAACTTAGTCTGGTCAGTGTGCATAATGCCAAGCTCTTCATAATAATCCACTTCCATGACATTGCCATTTTTCTCGACTAAAGGCTTTACTGTCAGGATGATATTATTAATCAGTGTGGCAAGATCAAACGTCTCTGGGTAAAAAGACATTTTCCCTGCTTCAATTTTGGACAAGTCAAGGATGTCGTTGATTAATGTCAGTAGATGCTTGCCAGAAGAATTGATCGATTCTAGGTCACAGATAAAATCTCCTGCTAAACCCAGATCAGTAGCATCATCTTCCAGCAGTTGACTCAGCCCAATAATGGCATTCAATGGTGTGCGTAACTCGTGGCTAATATTTGCCAGAAATTGGCTTTTTGCCTTGCTAGCATCTTCTGCTACTCGTTTAGCTTGTTCTAGTTCTTTAGTATGCTTTGAAACTTGCTCGATTAAACGATTGAGAGATTTGGCTAATAGCCCAATTTCATCTTCTGTGGTGATGGGAGCTCGCAAATCGAAGTTAGATTTTCTCGCTACCTGTTCAGCAACTTGAGTCACCAGAATCACTGGTTCAGCGATCGCCCGAGAAGTTCGCCAAGCCATAGTCGCAGCGATCGCCACTGATAGCAGCATACTAGCTATAACGATGAATCTCTCAACTACTTGTGAATGGTCCACATGTTTTTTTATTTCCTGTTCTTGCTCTTGGGCACTTTGCAGGATGTTGGCCAATCTTTGATACAGCCGATCTAGCTCTATGGCTGTGTCACCACGCATAATTGTCAGCAACTGGTTTCGTGCTGATGAAATCTGCTGCTTGTCCAGTTGCTGCAAGTCAATTTGCTGCAAGACTGGCGCAATCTGATCAACGTAAGAGTCTAAGTTAGTTTCGTAGAGATGTAATAAAGTCTGTAATGTGGCTTCGGTTGCTGCTAACCTCCCTGGCTTGCTGTCTAGGAATTCTGCTATTTCATGCTGAGTTTTTTTAGCTTTGTCAACACTCTTAAAAAATTCTACTTTTTTGCTAGAAAACCTTTCTGGATTTTCTATGGCAGCAACCAAGCTGAAGCTATTTAATTGCGATCCTACTAAGGCATCCTGATAATCAGCCAGCATTTTTGCTTGGTACTGGGCATGATTTAATTTCCCTATTTCTATTGCCTGATAGGAGTTAGAGATTAATAATCCAGCAAGTGATCCGAAAAAGCCAATCCCAATTGCCAGAAAATACCCATAGCCAATTTTTTGATGGATGCGCCAGGAACTAGCTTTAAGTTTTCCTCGAGAAGGAAATTCTATGGTCGGTAATTCGTCGGTCGAGGGCTGATCGGCTGACACTTGTTTGCTTTCTAAATTCCTGTCAACAGCGGATGGCTTTTGAGTTTGCATACCTCAAATCTCTTTGCCCTCCCGCGAAAATCACCATATTAGTCTATGCACTCAAAATTAGTTTAACTGGTGATTAATAATTAGTGGTTTTATGGACAAATGTCTTTAATCCACTTTTCCCAGTTTAACCTGGAATTGTTAAACTGCAATACTCTTTTATTTTTGAGAAAATTCTCAATTCTTATATGAATAATAACCAAATATTTAACTTGGTATCATCGTGCATATTTGTCAGCATTCAGCTATTAGCACTCAGCCATGAACAGGGTGTGGGGTGTGGGGTGTGGGGTGTAGGGAACCCCATACTTAAAAGCAGGAGTTTCAAAAAAGAACGCCGTGTTTCTCGTACGTACGTCGAAACGCAACACATCTTTTTTATTTTTCCCATACCTGAAAGCAGGGGCTTGTATCCTTTTTTTGGGGCTAAGTTTTTCCCTACACCCTACACCCTACACCCCGCCCCAAAGGGGCTTGGTCAGCGCGAGAAATACCGCGGGGGCGCTACCTCAAAAGCTGATTCTACTGATAGCTGATGGCTGATGGCTGAATAATTATGCATATTTGGGGTAGTTTGAGCATAAATTTATGGAATTTTGAATAGACTTACTACTTATTAATAAGGAGTCAGGAGGAGCCAGCGCTGTAGGAGGGCTTCCCTCCGTAGGCGACTGGCCTTCAGGAGCCAGAAGAAATTCCTCATTCTGACCACACGATCACGCTCAAATTCTAAAAGTCACTCATTCAAAAGAAAAAAAGAATTCAAGCCCATAAATAAATTTAGGGGGTTCTTAATTTTGACTTTTGAAGAACCCGTTCGCGTAGCGTCTCCGCTACTGAGAAGGGGTTGACTCCTTTTGAAAATCTTATCACCGATTGGTCTGATTCTCCTCAAACCTTTAAAATTTATGGTGGCTCTAGTATAGCAATCCTAAATCATTCGTGAATAATAGATGATTTTGTAGGGTGGGCAATGCCCACCCTACGCGCGAATTCACAAATCGCATAGGACGGATAGTAGGTAGGGCATATGCCTTACCTACTCAACCGCTTACCACCGAAAGCAAATTGTTTACGGCTTGTTTCAACAATTCTGCCTTATCAGTACGCTCCCAAGGCAAGTCTAAATCATTGCGTCCCAAATGACCGTAAGCCGCGACGTCCTGATAAAAACGTCCGCCACGTTCACTGGGCAGGTTGCGTAAAGCGAAGGCATGGATAATCCCTGCTGGGCGCAGTTCAAAATGCTGTTTCACCAATTCCAGCAAGGTGTCGTCATCGACTTTGCCGGTGCCAAAGGTTTCAACGAAAATACTGACTGGTCGCGCTACGCCAATTGCATAACTGAGCTGGACTTCACATTTTTCTGCCAACCCTGCGGCGACAATATTTTTCGCCGCATAGCGACAGGCATAAGCAGCACTGCGGTCTACCTTTGTGGGGTCTTTACCAGAAAAGGCGCCGCCGCCATGTCGGGAGTAGCCACCGTAGGTATCAACAATAATCTTACGTCCAGTCAGACCCGAATCTCCTTGAGGACCACCAATGACAAATTTGCCGGTGGGGTTGACTAAAAAGCGTGTTTGCTCATCCGGCTTAATGTCAATATCGACAAAAGCTGGTTCTACCACCGCTGACCAGAGGTCTTGTTTAATCTTTGCCTGCACTGCTGCTTCATCGGAGATTTCCCCGATTGTCGCTGTATGCTGAGTAGAAACCAGGATAGTATCAATACCTACAGGTCGTCCGTCTTCGTAGACTACAGTTACTTGGGTTTTGCCATCTGGGCGCAGGTATGGCAACTGACCTGTTTTGCGGACTGCTGCTAATCGGCGAGCAACGCGGTGGGCAAGACTGATAGGCAAGGGCATGAGTTCTGGTGTTTCGTTACAAGCGAAACCGAACATCAACCCCTGATCGCCAGCACCAATGCTATCGAAGAGTTCTTCACTATCCTGCTCACGGATTTCTTGAGCGCTGTTAACGCCTTGGGCAATATCAGGCGATTGTTCGTCCAAAGCTATGATTACCGAGCAGCTGTTGGCACAAAATCCGTTATCGCCATCGCTGTAGCCAATTTCGGCAATTTTCTTGCGGACGAGATTTACGTAATTTACATTGGCTTTGGTGGTGATTTCACCAGTGACTAGTACTAAGCCAGTATTGACCACTACCTCAGCAGCAACACGGCTGCTAGGGTCTTGTGTGAGTAGGGCATCAAGAATTGTATCAGAGATCTGATCGCAAATTTTATCTGGATGTCCTTCGGTCACTGACTCGGAGGTAAAGAGATAGCGACGAGACAAATGTAATTCCTCCTTAAGAAGGTTTTTAGCTGGCTAAATGTATATTTTTAGCTCAGCTACTTCAATTTGCGATCATAACAATATTTTTACAATCAAAATTCACACTTATGTTTTCTTCATCAAAACAAGCAATTTGCGCCCTCTTCTTTTAAAGGTCAAAAAAAGTTGTCCCCAAGCTAAGGGGTGTTAGTGGTTAGTGGAGTAACTAACAAATTACAAAAAAAAGGGGGGATACTTAGAAGCATCCCCAAAAGCTTTGTTCTCAACACACTTTTGACTGTATTTAAGTATAGATTTAGAAACTCACTATACCCGAGCTGCTAGCTTTGCTTCCTTGGCTGTTAACCGCTCATATGCACCACGCATTTTCAAACCTGTCAACACTTGGAACAATCCAGTACCATTATTAGAACCAGGATACTCACGGTGCTGGAGTAACAAGTGAGTCATCTCACCTTGGTATTTAGTGGATGTTTTGCTGAGATGGGTTTCGATGTAGATTACTTCTTCCAGGTTGTCAAATTGACCATCTACCTCCAATACCGAGACGTAGCGACCGTAGTAGACATCTGAACCGTAGTACAATTGCATCCCAGGGTAAGAACAGGTAAGCTTGCGTCCGCAGGGAGTCCATTGAATTGTTGACCCTTCATCAAATAGGTAGGTGGGTTCAAAACCTTCTTTGTCTTCCCTTTGAAGCATGCGTACCCGCAAGACTTTGCGGTCTTTGTCGTCTTTAATTAAGTTGGTGGGTAATACCTGGAGAACCACATCAGCAAACTCTCTTTGCGGTTCAATGTACTTTGTAAAATCAGGTTTACGGGAATTGATTTGCGCTAAGACATCTTCGTAGCGGTGACCGCGTTCAGCCATGTCTCGCTGGATTTTCCAGGCAATTTTGACTTCATCGCTAATGTCGAAGTAGACGCTGAAGTCAATGAGCGATCGCACCCGCTCATCATATAAAGGATGCAGCCCTTCAATCACTAGAATGTGATTTGGATTAACTCGCTCTGGCGGATCAATAGCGCCAGTTTCGTGATTGTAAATCGGCTTGTCTATTACTTGACCATTCTTGAGCGCTTTAATTTGCTCATACATGAGGTCAAAATTGTTTGCTCTGGGGTCAAGTGCAGTGATTCCTGTTTCTTTGCGCTGCTTGCGGTCTAGAGAATGATAGTCATCCAAGCAGATGACTGTCATTAACTCTTCACCGAATAAATCCATCAAACGACGCAAAAATGTAGATTTACCGCAACCTGAGTCTCCAGCTACACCAATCAATACCACGCGTTCCGCCTTACCTGTCATAAGTCTCCTCTAGATACTAATAAAAGATGAGTCAATGAATAATTTTTCCCACAGCTTTCTTTGAAGCCAGGAGTTTACCTCTTTGGTTTGTCCTGCGTTTTTGCCACCCACCAGCGCCACGACGCATTAGACGGGTGTACAACCAAAACAGTAGTTGCCGTCTAACTAGTCTTAATCCATTTCTAGTAGGTATTTAATCCTAGTATTATATTGAATTTTAACAGAAGCAGGTATTCTGTACAAGGCTTGCTGTCAGGAAGAGTCATACGGTTCTGTAATCATGCTGTGGCAAGATGAAACATCAGTTTGAGCTTTCTTGCATCACACCAATAGCAGTGACATATTTTTAAGATCACGTAAAACTTATTATAATTGCTTATGGCAAGTCTGACTTTAGGGAAAAAACTGCTCGGAACTTTCCGTGATTGCCATTCCCTGATTTAGACCCCAGGGCAGTTGCCGCATTGTTCGGGATGATCCTCCTTAAGACAATTTTCTATTGGGTATTTGAAATCGATCTCCCAATACGGTTCGGTATTAATTCACGAAAAAAACATTAAATTGACTCATTATTAACATTCTCCAAAAGACTTATCCTCTACTTTAGAAGATGTACAGGTGTGTGTTTTGCCATGCCTGCTGGTTGTTGGCGAGTGTACGTAGCAAGGCATTGGTCAGAGAATGCCACTTTCCTAGGGTGCTAACTTTATCAAACCGAAATCCGGTAAAATAAAGCTAGCTTGTGCTGGGACTTATTTTTTTTTGCGAAAGGTTAAGTAAACATCGGAGTGGTAGAAGGAATGTACATCCAAGGTGCTGTTGAAAGTGCTGCCAACACAGAATTAGGTAGCCGCGTCTTCGTATATGAAGTGGTGGGTCTGCGTCAAAGCGAAGAGACAGATAAAACGAACTACCCAATTCGTAAAAGTGGCAGTGTGTTCATCAAAGTGCCTTATAACCGCATGAATCAGGAAATGCGACGGATCACTCGCCTGGGCGGCAAAATTGTTAGCATCCAGCCCTCGAACGCTTTACAGCAAGTTAATGGTAATGCCTCATTGAAGAGTGCTAACACCGAAGCGATTAGCAACGCCACATCTGAGGATACTGCTAACACTGAAGGGAATGGTAAAGCCGCATCTGTAGCTGAGCAACAGCCTAAGAACAAGGAAACAAAAGGCAACACCATGACTCAAGCGAAAGCCAAAAAAGAAGCCCATGCTGACATTCCGGTAAACATTTACCGTCCAAATGCTCCTTACATTGGTAAATGTATATCCAATCAGGAGTTGGTCGGCGAGGGTGGCATCGGCACTGTCCGTCATCTGAAATTTGACATCTCAGGTGGGGATTTGCGGTACATCGAAGGACAAAGTATCGGCATTATCCCGCCAGGATTGGACAAGAACGGTAAGCCTGAAAAACTCAGGCTGTACTCCATCGCCTCGACTCGTCACGGCGATGAAGTGGATGACAAGACAGTATCACTTTGCGTCCGCCAGTTAGAGTACAAGCACCCAGAAACAAACGAAACAGTCTACGGTGTTTGCTCTACTCACCTGTGTTTTCTAGAACCAGGGGCAGATGTAAAAATCACGGGTCCAGTGGGTAAAGAAATGTTGTTACCCGCAGACACCGACGCTAAGGTGATCATGATGGCAACAGGAACAGGTATTGCCCCCATGCGGGCCTACTTGTGGCGGATGTTTAAGGATAAAGAAAGATCTGCTAACTCAGAATACCAGTTTAATGGGTTTTCTTGGCTGATATTTGGTATCCCCACAACTCCGAACATCCTGTACAAGGAAGAACTGGAAGAAATACAACAGCAGTATCCTGATAACTTCCGCCTCACTTACGCCATCAGTCGCGAACAGAAAAACGCTCAAGGTGGTAGAATGTACATCCAAGACCGCGTGGCAGAACACGCAGATGAACTGTGGCAGTTGATTAAAGATGAAAAAACCCACACATACATCTGTGGTTTGCGAGGCATGGAAGATGGCATTGATGCTGCTTTGACAGCAGCTGCTGCCAAGGAAGGTGTAACTTGGATTGATTACCAGAAGCAAATCAAGAAAGCAGGTCGCTGGCACGTAGAAACATACTAAT
>CAZZXJ010000228.1:0-1477 GCA_964657905.1 uncultured Stigonema sp. | reverse complement strand
GTCATTAGTCATTAGTCATTAGTATTAAACAAAGGACAAATGACAATCAGTTAGTTAGTAGGTGGGGCATATGCCTCACCTACAATTGTTATAGGTAATATTTGGTGTAAGGCTTGTGGGTGTAAAGCTGGGAATACTGGGATTAGGCACTGTGGGGACAGGTACAGTGCAATTGTTACTAGATAGTCGGGTTGGACCTGCGCCGTTGTTGCAGGAGATAGAAATATATCGGGTGGGGGTGCGATCGCTTGATAAACCCCGTGCAGTCAAACTTCCAGAGGGAGTGCTCACCACAGATTTAGACAGCATTGTTACCGATCCGGCGGTGGATATTGTCGTCGAAGTCATGGGGGGACTGGAAAGGTCGCTTGAGCTGATCCTTCTCGCAATCAGAGCTAAGAAACACGTTGTCACCGCTAATAAAGCAGTGATCGCCCGCTATGGTGATGAAATCTTCACAGAAGCCTCGCAAGCAGGAGTCTATATCATGCTGGAAGCTGCTGTTGGTGGTGGGATTCCGGTAATTCAACCCTTAAAGCAGTCTTTAAGTGTTAACCGGATTCACGCCGTTACTGGCATCCTTAACGGTACTACTAACTACATCCTCACCCGAATGCAAACGGAAGGCAGTAGCTTTAGCAATGTCTTGGCTGATGCCCAAAAATTGGGTTACGCCGAAGCAGACCCCACTACTGATGTGGATGGATTGGACGCTGCTGATAAAATTGCCATCCTCGCATCAATAGCCAATGGATGCCGCATTAAATTGTCAGATGTCTATTGTGAGGGTATTGGGCAAGTGAGCAAGACGGATATTGCCTATGCCAAAAAATTGGGATTTGTGATTAAATTGCTGGCGATCGCCGAAAGAATTACTCCCCCAACTCCCGTACAGACGTCCAGTCCGAACGTCTTTTCCCCCACTTCCCCTCCCCCCCTCTCAGTCAGAGTGCATCCAACCTTGGTACCTCAAGCACACCCTCTAGCTAGTATTAACGGAGTTAATAACGCCATTCTCGTTGAAGGTGAACCCCTTGGGCAGGTGATGTTTTTCGGTCCTGGTGCTGGTGCCGGAGCAACAGCTAGTGCTGTAACATCAGATATTTTAAATATAGTAGCTGCCCTAAAAACCAGTACAATAACAACACTAAATCCGCTGCTAACTTTTAGCCATCAGGAGTTCTGTCAAATTGCGCCGATGGCAGAACTAATGACACGATTTTATGCTCGTTTTCTCACTAAAGACCAACCAGGAGTTATTGGTAAATTAGGTACTTGCTTTGGCAATCACGGAGTTAGCTTAGAATCAGTTGTCCAAACAGGCGAGCTGGAAGAACTAGCAGAGATTGTTGTTGTTACTCACGATGTTCGAGAAGGCGATTTTCGCAAAGCCTTGACAGAAATTAGCACTTTGGAAGCAATAGATAGTATTCCCAGTTTGCTGCGAGTACTTTAAGGGGAGTGGGGCATAGGGCAT
>CAZZXJ010000227.1:0-9060 GCA_964657905.1 uncultured Stigonema sp. | reverse complement strand
TGGATGGGGTTTCCCCCTTGCTCACGAACCCCTGCAAAGGTGCCTCTTTCTGACGCTCGTTCCTCGAAGGGCGCTAACGCAGTCCCCTAAGGTGCGAAACCCGCCTTAGGGCCTGTCTCACAGGTTTCTACGTGAGTACTGAGTTGGTAAACAGGTGATTTTTGGTAGAACCCGGGTAAATAAGCCTGTAAGTCCTAGTAAACAAAAACCAGTTGCAGAAAAAAAGGAGAGCCCCTTGGGCTGCTCTCCAGATCATCAGGGTGCATCTACTTAGCAGAGTATATCATTTTAAACATGAGGGGTGAAACCCATCTTTTATGGTTTTTTGCTAAAGATACTGTGAAGAGACATGAGGGAAAACCCCTAATTTGTCGTGACCGAAGATTCGGTCACGACACAACCTCTAGTACAGCGCGACACAAATAACCAGACAGTTAGAAACAGGTTAAGACCTAGTTTATGTATGTATGTATTCTTCTCTCCTGAACGCCAGTAGCCTGGGCATGGGAAACCCCGAAGTTTGTGGGCGAGGGTTTTCCCCCAGATCCCCTCCCCCTGCCCCCTGCCCCCTGCCTCTTGATGACTCCTGACTCCTAATCCTAACCGTTCAGCTTTTTGTCAACCAATTCGTTCGTCAGCTTGGGATCAGCGCGTCCTCCAGTTTGTTTAAGCACTTGCCCAACAAAGAAACCCTTAAGGCTGGTTTTGCCACTCTGATACTTTTCTAGTTCTTTGGGATTTGCGGCTATGACTTGATCGATGATCGGTTCGAGGACGCTAGCGTCGGAAATTTTCTCTTCCCCTTTAAAAATTTCGTCAGGACTCCGACCATTGAGCAAGTCTGGTAGCTTATCTTTGGCTTGTTTATTACTGATAGTGCCCGAGTCAATGAGAGTGATTGTCTTAGCTAGATTGGTAGGTGTCAGGGCAATTTCCGTGATGCTGAGTTTTTGCTTGTTAAGGTAGGCGGCGATATCCTGGGTAATCCAATTAGCGGCTTGTTTGGGATTTGCTTGGGCGGCGATCGCCGCTTCAAAATACTCAGAAACTGTGTGATCCTCTGTCAACACCCGCGCATCATAAACCGAAAGCCCCAACTCAGTTTCATAACGATTCCGTTTCTGGGCAGGTAATTCTGGCAATTCACTGCGCCACTTTGCTAATTGTTCATTACTAACTTCAATTGGCGCTAAATCTGGTTCGGGGAAGTAGCGGTAATCGCTGGAACCTTCTTTAATGCGCATACTAATTGTGCGTTGAGTGCCTTCTTCCCAAAGACGAGTTTCTTGGACAATGCGTTCTCCAGCTTCTACCGCGGCGATTTGCCGCTCAATTTCGTATTCAATCGCCCGTTGAATAGCGTTGAACGAGTTCATGTTTTTGATTTCTACTTTTGTGCCAAACTTCTCTTGTCCAATGGGGCGCACGGAGATGTTGACATCGCAGCGTAGGGACCCTTCTTGCATGTTGCCGTCACTCACACCGAGATAGCGTACAATGCGGCGCAATTCTTCGGCATATTCAGCGGCTTCTTGTCCAGAACGCAGATCGGGTTCGGAGACAATTTCCACCAATGGTATACCAGCTCTGTTGTAGTCTACTAGGGAATAGGTGGAACCTGAAAGGCGATCGCTCCCAGCATGTACTAATTTTCCAGCATCTTCCTCCATATGCAGACGCGTGATCCCAATCTTTTTCCGCATTGGGTTCCCGTCAGCATCAACTAATTCAATTTCTAACCAACCATGTTCCGCGATCGGCAGGTCGTATTGAGAAATTTGGTAATTTTTGGGTAAGTCTGGATAAAAATACTGCTTACGGTCAAATTTACTATATTTGGCAATTTGGCAATTCAACGCTAAACCCGCTTTGACGGCGTACTCTAGTACCTTTTCGTTCAGGACGGGTAACACCCCAGGTAAACCCATGCAAACCGGGTCGATGTTAGTATTGGGGTCAGCACCAAATGCGGTAGAGCTAGTAGAGAAAATCTTGGTGTTAGTACTGAGCTGACAATGGGTTTCTAGACCAATAATCGCTTCGTACTCAGTTTTTACTAAAGCTGTAGAAGTCATAAAATCGCAAATTGTGGCTAATCCTCGTTCAGGCTACTATTCTAGTGTGGTATTGACTGGCTTTGAAGACGGTTATTCGGGTGAGTAATGCCTACCTTGTTAGGACTTACGCAGTATATAGCAATTTTATTTAACGAACCGCTCCTAAGCCAAGGACGCCAAGGAAGAGTACAAAGAAAATATTAGCTGCGTAACTCCTGATTGATTAAGGTGCTGAGGTTGTTGGGGTCTACTTCATAGGCAGCACCAAAGCCGATGACAAAGCGACCTTTGCTTGGCGTCAGCCGAAAAATGCGAAAGTCTGGCAAGTCACGAAATAGCTCAATAATTTCTCCGAAACGCACTTCAAAATGATTGACAATTTGGTTCCACAACTCAGCATCGCGATCGACGAAGGTAGCTGTACAGTCAAACGTTAGACGGCGACGGGCAAAGATTTGCCTAGTCTGAAACTCGTCTTCAATAAACAGTACACTCGCCCTAGGGACAGTATAGAGATTTTGAGTGTGGGTAGAAAGACCACTGACATAAATATAAATATTTTTGCTTTCATCTATAACGAAGGGAGCATAGCTAGCATTGGGAATACCATCTTCGCTAACGGTGCTGAGAACAACGCTTTGGAAGAGGTCCCAGAAGCCTTGATAGGCGGCGAGGGCGGTTTCAAATTGAGACATGGAGGAGAACCTATTTAAAATTTTTTCAGCAACTGGTTTCAGTTAAGGCAGGTAAAATAACAGTAAATTAAAATTTATACAGGACTTACGCAAAAATTGCCAGAAACTCTGATTTATGGAATCGCCAAGACAAGGACAGCGCGTTGGTGAGGCAGCGCTGCCGCAGGGTTAGCCCGCTCTTACTGCGACTGCGGAAAGGCTTTGCCGGCTTGAAGCGACTGCCCGTGCCAAGAGCGCTGCTGTATTCGTGGAGCGTGCGTAAGTCCTATTATAGATAAAGCGATGCAATTAGAAGATTATTTTGACTTTTTAGAGAAAAGTTTAAAGCAACCATAGAGGTTATGGAGTCACAAAGATGTTCGAGAAAAACTGTAGAAGAGTACCAAGAGATTGATCGCCCTGTGAATTTGAAATACTATCAACAACAACCATTAGCCTTTCCCAGCAATTACCTGAGCGATTTGTCGGGAGAAATCCAGGCTTGCCCTTACTTTACTATTAACAACCTTAACCGAGACTTTGTGGGGACAAAGGGATTTTCCCTGGTGTTTCAGCGAACAGGATTGGCATCCTTGGAGCAGCAGTTTCCCTTCTTCAAACCTTATCTGAATCTGGCTCTCCAGCCGACTTGTAATGCTTTTTACCTCAATCCTTTACTGCTGAAGGAAGGCTCCCGTGTCGATCCACACATTGATCGCTCTCTGCGTTCCTATGTCAAAACTATCGAGCCGCCTGCGATCGTCAGTGTCCTCTATGTTCATGTGCCATCGGATATGAAGGGGGGAGAACTGGTACTGCACACCCGTAAACGCCAAGTTGGGTTTCTTAAGCCGCAAATGAATACCTTAGTTTACTTTCAGGGTGATTTAACCCATTCTGTCAATCCTGTGACAACCCCAGGAAATCGCCTGAGCCTGATTTGTGAGCAGTATAGTTTGAGTGAGACTGAACTCATGGAAATTCCGCAGTTTACCGTGGAGTCAAGAGCAACTGGTCCCACAACGAAGAAGAGAAAGTAGGAAACGCCAAAATTCGATGCTACGGTTTCCATCCCCTTTAGGGGAAAAGGTAGTGGAAAGACAAGGCCCGTCAGACGGTGATGGAGGAATGCAACATGGTTATGGAAAGTATTGTTTTTAGCACTAGCACCTTTGCTAATGCTAACGTTTCCGTCCCCGTTAGGGGACGTGGTTATGGAAAGGTCAGCGGTAAATGCACTGCCGTTTGACCAAAAAGTTTCCGTCCCCTTTAGGGGAAGTGGTTATGGAAAGGTTTAGACCCAGAGTAAACGCATCTAAATTCATCCCTAGGGAGTGTGAAACTTAATATAGGCAATTGCCGCACTCGGAAATTGCGATCGCTTACAGAAATAAGCGCCCCTGCTGCTAAATCCTCTTCAAACTGATTCAATACGGATGCCAAACGTTCATTGATTATTTCGTAACTTTCATTCCCCAATCGAAATAGAATTACGCTTGGCAATGTCGCTCTACTCACTGCCAACAAATAACCAAAATCTAAATCTACTGTTAATAAAACTCGCCCTTCCAAGCAGGGCAAACGCATCTTGTCAATAAGAACGCTTCCGTCTCAATAAACTCCAAAAGAATCGCATTAACGCTTATTTATTGACAATGATTTAGGCGATCGCTTTGACCCTCAGAAAATCACTCAAACGATAAATTCTTATTCTTTTGTTTATGCATAAATCAGGGTTTTTATCAAGACTAATTTAGATGCGTTTGCCCTGCCCTTCCAAGCGAGCTTTTACCATAATTTCATCATCTGGTAGTCTTTCTAGACCTTCATCAACCAAATGTACTGCATCATAACCAGCACCTTTGAGCCAATTTACAGTTCGCGGTGAGATCCCCATATCTGCCAAGAATTTCATCCTGCCTTCTCACCGACTATTGGGTAAACTTGTTCCCGTGCCAACCATGCGGCATACATCAATGATTGCTGAATATCTTCTGGTTCTAAATATGGATAATCTTCTATAATTTCAGCCACAGTTTTTCCGTTGGCGACCAAATTCAAAATCAATGAAACCGGAACTCGCATTCCTCGAATACAAGCTTGTCCTGCCATAATGCGTGGGTCGAATGTAATGCGGTCAAAACCTAACATGATTTAATTCTCAGCAGTGTCACTTTAATATAAACCATAATCGAGTGCAACCCGTGCACGAACACGACTTTTAGCTGTGGTGGCTTCGCTCACACTTCAAAAGTCAATGCCTCCAATTGGGTAAGTAGTTTTTCTTTAGGGGAAGATTGAGGACCCCAACCTACGTTGGTTACCTTTGAACCTTTTACTGAACCAGTAAAACTGACTTCACAGGTCGCTTGAGGGAATTTCCCTCCAAATCAACTTTCCCGTAAAAGCTTTTGCCGTTGTAATACAACGAAGAAGAACTTCCCCCATCCAGATTCATCGCTTTTTCAACACCTAAGGTTTTCATGAAATCAGCTAAAGCTGGTAACGACATCCCGGAGGTAGCAGGAGTCTCCGACTTTTGAGCAACCATCACCAAGACAATAGTGCCATCACGGGTAATACCCACACCAGTCCTAGCGTTGGGTTGGCTACTCCCCAGTACATCTCTTGCATTAGCATGATCCACAAACCCTTCTTGCACCAAGGTCAGTTCTGGCAATAAGCGGGGACCACCGCCTAAGGCATCAACTAACTGGCATCCTTTTGGAGTCGGCTGACTATGCAGAGTAATATCATAACTGACTGTTTGCCCACATAGGTATCGCCGAAATTCTGTACGATTGAGGATTTGACTAAGGTAAGGCTTTAAGTTGGGATTGTTAATCAGCCGCTCATTTTGCCTAGGGTCTGCGACTACTTTACCTTGTAGGACAACATAGGACGTGGATTTTTGGTTTTTTGGATCAAAAAAGCCACCGTTTAAGGTAGCGCTGACTCGGTTTCTCCGACCAAATTCCTCTACAGTACTGACTTTCTCTGACAATGCAGGAGTTACCAAAAATCGGCTATGAGCGGGAATCGACAGAATGCGAACTACGCTTTGCGCAATTTTGCGCTCCTCATATTGGATTGTTTCAGGTTGTGAGGGTGTTTGTGTTGGCACAACTGCAAAAGAAGGGATAGACCGTGGTGAGGAAAGCCGGATAAACAACAGCAGCATTCCCAAACCAATTAGCCCCAAACTCGGTAGCCAGATTTTTCTCACTCCCTTTCCCTTAAACTACGTAAATAGGCGATCGCTCACTCAAATAGTAGTGCCATAACAATCGCGTGGCTACCCCTCTCCAAGGTTGCCAAATCTGGGCAATACCTTCAAGTTCCTTTGGCGAGGGTCGATATTCTAACCGTTTAACCTTCTGTACTGCGATTGCTAGAGCCAAGTCTCCTTTCGGCAAACTATCTGGTCGCCTCATTGCCATCAGTAAATATATGTCAACTGTCCAGTCTCCGATACCTTTAATCTTTTTTAAAACAGAGCGTACATCCTCGTCATCCATCTTACCTAGGGTAGCTAAATTAATCTGTCCTGCAATGATTGACTCTGCTAGTAAGCGTCCATAAAGAGCTTTTTGGCGACTAAATCCAATTCTTTTCATTTCTGGATCATCAAGTTTGAGAAATAGCTCTGGAGTGATTGGTGATATAGTTTCTTGAAGACGAGAAAAAACGGCTTTAGCAGATGCTAGAGAGACTTGTTGTTCCAAAATTATCTGGATAAGCGTTGCAAAGCCCGGTTTACGAACCCAAAAGGGTGGTGAACCCAGATCTGCTAGAATTTCAGCTAGGTCAGGATCTTGGACTGCAAGAACGCCCAAAGCTTCAGCAAAGCTTGTCTCAGTCAATAAATCTGGCACTGCTATCAGTTTTGATTGAGGTTCTGTTTGTATCATGCCGGTTTTCTAGTAAGGATAACTATTTTGTAAAATCAACTACGCGACTGAATGCTAAATGCGATCGCTCCCGCGTGTACGCCTCTTCTACTGTCTTGCCAGTTCTTCTGCCATTGTGATAAAAATCTAGCAAACTCTGTCAGCAGCTCTCCTAGATGGAGTTATTGTAGAGTCTAGATCTCTGAGATCCGTTGCCATTCAACAGCCTATACATGACAACTCCCCTGCATGGACTCATTCTCCTCACACAAGACCAATTAAGTAACCTAGTTTACATCCCTTCAAAACAAGGTTACGAAGTGCAGGACAAAGTTGCCCTCAAGACTATTGTCAAAGCTCAACGCTATCAGTTGCTGCCACAAATGGTTGCCCTTGATGACTATATTTTTATTGCTCTCAATAAGGACAAAAAATCATTGGTAGTGCGGCTAGATGCTCCTACTTCGCGATTACCGCAGCGTCCAATAGCAAACTCTTTGAGCAAATCCTTTGGACGCCTTGGTGCTATAGGCACAGACGGCGAACATCTTTTGATTGCTGCTGAAGGTTCCCTGATTTTGCTTGAACGCAATTTAGAAATCCTTGACCGCGTTCAGCTCATTACTCATAATTTGTTTGGTTCAGAAAATAAAAATGCTCATGATATTCTTGTCCATCAAAATGTATTTTATTTGCTTGAAAATATCGTATCAACTACCTTTATCTTTCAAGTCACTATAGATACTGATAAAAAACTTCAGATAACCAGAAGTTGGGAAATTCAAGATGTTTACCCTCATTTAGACAGACAGTGGCTTAACCCCGAACTAGGGCAATGGATTGTCATTCAGTCTAGTTTTGGTCAAGGAAATTATCGCCAAAAGGCACATATTTTTCCCCTTGCTCAAGGAATAAAAAGACTAGCATTGCAAACTCTGTATCCAGTTAGTAACAGTGTAACATCCAGTAGTAGAGGTGTTGAGAGCTTCAAAATTCTCCATGCCACCAAAATCTCACCAGCTTGGGCAATTATTAGTCAGATAGGAGAGTGCTATTTAGTGAAGATCAACAGTAATAATCATAGAATTCAATTCGATGAAAAGCTGCCGATGGAAATCGCTATTCGAGGTGATGCTAGAAATTGGCAGCTACAGCAGCAGGATAATTACATATTTATCTTAAACTCTACTCAGGAGCGATCGCCTGGTTTTTTAGGTTGGATCAGAGAGCAAGTCAGCAACAATTTAGTTATTGTTGATGTTCAAGAAAATCCCCAAGTAATCTTACAGCAAAACTTGCCATCTGACAATACACCAATTCTAAGTTGTTTGCCTTATTGAATAAGTATTTTAGGGAGGCGAAACGTCTAATACCAATTCTAAAAATGATTGCTACAAATGAATACCTTCTAGGGGCGAACGGCCGTTCGCCCCTACACCATCTGTTGCATTATTTAATGAAACTGCTATAATCCACATTCCGCAGCCACCATAGACAAGATGGCAATTTGATGAATTGGGTGCGCGATACCCATCTTGCTCACCCGTCACCACCAATTCAATTCGGAATTTTTTTGCGCCCTAACCGGAATTTTTAGGTAGGCTGAGATTGAGTTAGCACCTGTGCGATCGCCCTTTTATTCCTATTTCTTCAACTGCTGCACAAACGCAGTATGTTCCGGTGACTTCAACCCCGCTTGCACCACCTCTAACACTCGCACCATCTGATTGTTTAACAGTGCCTCCACCGCCAACCACAAACCCGGAAACACCTGAGAGCGAATAATTCCATCTGCACCGGGAGATAGCAATCGATAGTCCCCATCGGTTAGGCAAAACCATTCAATTTGATTCTCGTAGGATTGCCAGATTACGTACTCCAACACCCCATTACGGCGATAAACTTGCTTTTTGCTGCCTGTATCAATCGCCACACTACTTGCAGCAATTTCAACAATAAATTCGGGAGATCCTTCAATGTAACCATCGCTACTCAAACGGATTTGTCCGCCCGCGTCCGGTTCAATAAACAGCACTACATCTGGCTGGGGTTCATTGTCTAGATCTAGTCTGACCGTCGGTTCAACGCTCAAGTCAACACCGTCCGTCAGTGCTTGGTAGACCCCTAACCAAGTTATGATTCGACTGTGGGGTTTGCCATGCTGCTCATGTCTTAAAGGAGATGCCACGTAAACAATTCCTTCAATCAGTTCTGCTTTCTTGATATGGGGTGCAGCCGCATAACGCCGCTCAAATTCAGGGCGAGTTAGGCGATCGCCACTTTCAAGCGGGGGCAGATGTCTCTGGGACGAATTGGATTGTGTTTCGGGTGAGTACTCTCTAACCATTTGCCAATCCTTGGAGTTGCCGGATACTTATGACTTTAGCAAACCACAGTTATCAGTTGCCAATACATCTGACCAAAATAATTAAAAATTAA
>CAZZXJ010000226.1:7140-9076 GCA_964657905.1 uncultured Stigonema sp. | reverse complement strand
GTATCCCGTTGTTGGTAGGGTCGTCCTAAGTCAGTAATAGCAGCTTGCAAGGTTTCTACTTCCATGCATGTACCACCAGTAGCACCTGCCATTGTAGTAATGTGTTCCTCCATCAGTGTGCCACCGATATCGTTGCAGCCCCAAACTAAGGCTTCTTTTGCACCCTCTAGCCCTAGTTTCACCCAACTTGGTTGATGGTTAGGAATCCAATTTCCTAAGAAAATCCGCGCCACAGCCGTCAGGAGCAGTGCATCTGCTAAAACTGGCTGATCTCGTCCCACACGGCGACGTAAGGGTTTGGGTGCTTCTTGACCAACGAAGGGTAATAAGATAAACTCAGTAATACGACCTGGATATTCTCGATTGATGGCAGTTTGTTGAAGCGATCGCAATTTTTCCAAATGCTCCATCTGTTGTTCTGGCGTCTCAATATGTCCCGACAGCATTGTGCTGGTGGTGGGCAAACCTAATTTGTGAGCTGTACTTACAATTGAGAGCCAAGTCGCCGTGTCTGTTTTCTCTGGACAAAGGATACGTCGCACCTCATCGTCCAATACTTCAGCTGCTGTTCCTGGCATTGAGTCAACACCAGCATTCCTCAAGGCAGCAATAACATAACTTAACTCCAGTCCATCTTCTCTTGCTATAAATTGCACTTCTTGGGGAGAAAAAGCATGTAGATGCAGTTGGGTAAATTCCTGTTTGATGGTTTCCACGAGCTTAAAGTAATAAGGCAAGGATTTGCCGTTTATCTTCGCTTGTAGATTCAATCCCCCTTGCATACAGATTTCTGTTGCACCCCGCCGCACTGCATCTTTTACCTTTGCCAAAATTTGCTCCCAATCTAACCAGTAAGCACCCGTATCTCCTTCATCTCGGCGGAAGGCACAGAAACTACAATGCTGCTCACAGATATTAGTAAAATTAATATTACGATTAATTACATAGGTAACAAAGTCACCGACTTGTTGTTGACGCAGTTTATCAGCGGTGGCGCCAATGGCGGCGATCGCGCTCTTGTCGGTCTGTTTTAACAATAACACTCCCTCTTGAGGAGACAAATCATACCCTAAGAGGGCGCGGTCAAGAATAGCATCAACAGTTACAGTAGCCACAGATAATTAAAAGCAAACCACATCTATTATAGATAGTAGTTAGTACATAGTGGTTAGTTGTTAGTAGAACAACTAACCACTAACCACTATCTACTAACAAGCAACTACTCAAAGCTTTTTGGCACACTTACTGGTGACAAACCAGCAATCACCCGTAGGTTTTGACAACGAATCAACTCGGTAAAATTTAATGCAGAACGCCCTTCAATTTTTGTCACTGCCTCAATGGCAGATAATAGATGCTGTCCAGCTTCAACTTCTGAGTAACCCCGTCGCTGCGCTACACGGATAGCGGCTTCATCGGCATTTATCTCTGACTCTGGAGAATTGTTACTGCGCCAGATGCGAAGCAGCGCCAGCGTAGTTAATCCCCCAGCTACCACCATACCCACTGCATCTGCTTGGGCTGATTCTACAAATCCACCTAATAGCCCAGCTACCGCAACGCCTTGATATATATCGGGCTTGAACCACTTCACTCCTGTCAACCAGCTAACTGTCCGTAACAGCAGTAAGTCGCGTTGTGGCGTTTTCAGGCGACGCCACAAATCGAAATTGATATATATTGGTCGCTCCGAATTCCAAGGTAGCGGAAAGGCGGCGTCAATCACCTTTGCCTGCTCCGGCTTGCTAACGATTTTGGTGATCATCCGACCAGAAGCAGGCATAATATCTAACAAACGGCGAATTTCAACAGTTGGCTCCATATAAGCTATTATCAGTTTTCATAAATCTTTTGATATATGCTAAGAATACATGGTTTATTGGATTTAAGGAAAAGCACAATTGCAACTAATATATATAGTTATTTTTACTTGAAA
>CAZZXJ010000226.1:0-7130 GCA_964657905.1 uncultured Stigonema sp. | reverse complement strand
CCCATGACAAATGACAAATGACAATGGATGCTTTTGCTCGTGTCCCGCCTGAATGGACTAATCAGGCAATTCACGCTTATGAGTTTTGCTGTCCTAGCTGTCACTCTAGTAGCTTGGAAGCTGTGCAAGTCTGGCTCAATAGGCGATCGCCTGTAATTACAGAAGACTATAGCAAGAAATGGCAGGAGTTCTACCAGTGCCAATGTGGTTGTGTATGGTGGGCTTGGAGTAGCGATCGCCCCCCAACAGATTTTTCTGACTCCCAAAATAATCCTACATAAGCAATAGGCTTGCTGATCAAGCTTGATCCTCCGTAGGCAACTGGCGATCTTTGGGAGGATCTTCAATAACTGAAGGCGACTAACAGCAACTGTATTGCCACCTAAGCCTACAAATATCGAAAAAGCCTGCTTACGCAGGCTTTTTTTTGCATAAATCTAGCCTACAAGGGTGGGCTACATTAAAAAGTGAAGGTGGTACGCAATGTACCTACGTATTCAGTACCGTTGTTGTTGTTGTGTTCTGGATTGAAGAGAACTATCACACCTGGGGTGACAGAAATATTATCGCTAACCTGGAACTTATATTGACCTTCTAGCTGATAAGTGGTATTTACATCTCTCTGTCTTCTAGTAACCCCGCCTACACCAACAGCCGTGAGATCACTGTAGCTCAATTTAGGCGGTACACCAAAGATAAAACCAAGCACGTTACCCTGTTTACCAAAGTCTTTTAGAGCCAGGGTTGCACCGTAGTAGAACGCCTCTGCATTACTGCCTGTTGGGACAATTGTGGTAACGCCGTTAGAGACAAAGTTGGCGCCTCTCTCAGCGTGGGCTTGGGTGTAGCCTCCCCAACCGCTAATAGTAAATTTAGGGCTTGGGGCTAAGGTAGCTTCTACACCGTAGTGGTTTGCTGAGGTAGCAGAGTTGGGACCAAAAGGTTGATTAGCAAAGGTGCTACCTGTACCCTCAAACAAGCTGACGCCGTTTAGCTGGTTTACGCCATTCACCACGGCGCCATCAGCAGCAGTTTGATAGGAGCGGGCGTAGGTCAGACCGAGGTTGAAGACTTTGGTCGGTTTGATATTTATCTGAGCCAGAGCTGCATAGTTACCATTGAACAGACCCCCTTTGTTGAAAGGATTGTCAGCGTCGTTATTACGTCCGCCACCTAGATAACCAACAGACGCACTCAAAGGTCCTTTGGGATTGAAGCTAATCGTTGCACCTGCGCCACCCTGACCTTGGCGATAAATGGGGCTGAAACGACCATAGCGGGATAGAGCACCCCTACCACTACTTGCGAAGTCAGGGTTGTAGGTATTGAAGTTTTCGTAAAATTCGCCAGTGTTAGCATCAATCTTGACGCGGATGGCGTCCTTTAGGTCAAAGGCATAGTTGATTTTATCAATGTTAACGCTGTTGTTGGTATCAAGCTCATACGCCAAGCGGGTCATGTTAGTACCCGTTGAAGTAGAACCAAAGCTGGCGTTATTGTTGTTGTTTAGGGTGTTCCCTGCTTGCAAACGGATTTGCAACACGTCTTTCCCAGTAAAGCTAGAGTTCAAGCTCAGACGAATGCGGTCAGAGAAAATTGCGTTGTTGTTTTGGCCGATTGCTCTAGCTGCTGCGGTGGTTCTGCCTGGATCGTTTCTGAACGTCCGAGCGTCAACGGTTCTGTTGCTCCCGAAAGAATCATTGACGCTGAAAATTGCTTCTCCAATTAGCTTGGTAGTGGTGGAGAACTGATTTGCCTCTAATTGTGCGGTGCGGGCTTCTAAGGCATCGACTCGACCGCGCAGGGTGGCAAGTTCAGCAGCAAATTCTTCTTGTAAGCGCTGCAATGTAGCCAAGTCTTCTTTCTTCACAACATCAGCGGTCGCTGTGGCAATTAGTTCGTTAACTCTGTCTAAGCAGGCATTCAACCCAGCCGCGAATTCATAACGGGTCATCGCCCGGTTACCACGATACGTGCCATTGGGATAACCAGCGATACAGCCGTAGCGCTCTACTAGGGATTGTAATGCTTGAAATGCCCAATCTGTGGGCTGCACGTCGGAAAACTGAGAAACGGATGTTACTTGACCCATGTTGTCGTCTGTTTGTTGAGACAACTGGTTAACAGAAGTTGCCCCTTGGTTGACCTCAGCTGCCAACGTGCTATTTGCCGCAAAAAATGTTGCAGCCAAAATAACGGGACTTAGCTTCAGAACATTCCAGAATAGTTTTGTCATTGTTTTTTTCTCACTCACACCTAACTGGTCTATTCGTGGTATTATTCCCAGATGCACTTGATATTCTGGGAATTCACTCATGCTCACTAGGACAAATTGTACCAAACTTAATGGTGATTGACAAAAGTCAATTACTACACCTTTTAACTATTTTCTGCTATTTGGTAAACGCAAAATCATTCGACGCTTGTACCGTGACAGTGTTCCTTCTTCTTCAAACTGTTGTAATGTTCGAGTTATAGTTACTCTTGTTGTGTTTAAAACTTCTGCCATTTCCTGGTGGGTGACATTCAGATCTATCAGCTTACCTTGTTCCACGTCACGACCGAATTTTTCACCTAGCCACACCAAAAATTGCCACAAACGCAAGGAAATTGGTTTACGGTGTACGATGCTTAATAGTTCCTCCGCCTGTTGAATGTGGGACAATAAGGCATTAATATCCTGACTCCAAAGATGAGGTGGCACTATGCTTACTTCTAAGCTTGTCAGACATTCAATCTGGTATGGTTTAACTTTGGACAAAGGATAACCAATCAGATCTCCAGTTCCCCAATAACCTAGAGTTATGTATGTTCCGTCTTCACTCCAAGTTAAGGCGCGAACTGCTCCCCGCTCGATTCGCCAAAGTACATCATTGCGTGGCGGAATAACTTCCCGACGGGTGAATAAGCGTTGCGGTAGCTGTCCACAGAGGGCAGAGTTTTGTGTATGACTTGTAGAAAGCATCATGTGGTATTAACAGTATTAAGTGTTTAATGGACTTCAAAGTTATCGGAGGTATCCTGGGTATTGGTCGCCAGCAGCCACCTCGTTGCTTAACTCAATGCCATCTTGTTGATTCAAAAGATAGATTTCAGCGCATAGAAGACTTTGATAATTTAAAAGAGTTAAGGTTGTTGACTATATAGTTAAGCTGTAATAAAACAGCAAAGATGAATCTAGTTTTAGTTAGCCTTGCTGTTGAGCGATCTACACAACATTGGATACATAAATTCCAAAGTATATTACGGCATAGGCATAAAATATATTGTCAGGTAAATTTGTTAGCATTGATGTTTTTATTTTTAAAGATTTATTTAAAATCTGCTGAAACAATATTCATATAGCGAAAAAAATGTGGGATTTGGATCGAAGAAGCTTCCCCAGGATTGTGTTTTTGCCAATAATACCAGATAAGCCTGCTGGTTTAGTTTTGATGTGCCATAGCGCGTATACGGTTTCTGGTACTTGTGTCTGAAAGTTTTCTTTGGCATCCAGAGGAGTTTTACGATGAAGCGCTGCTTTTACAGGTTTGCAAACAGCAGTGATATCATGTCCGGTAAATCACTTATAATTCCCAGAACATCCCACCCCACCCCGCCAAAGCTGTGCTTTGTCTCCCCGGACCGCATGCGGGGAGGGGTAGGGGTGGGGTGCTTTTATTATAAGTAATTAAGCGGACATGATATGAACTACTAAGGGAACACCAAGAAATAAATTGTCCCAAATTGTAGGGGCGGGGTTACCCCGCCCTTACGAATGATACTCAGCACGACTGAAACCGTATAGGGCTAATTTAATCTTGCAAGTTTAAGAATAGGTAAGCTTTTCGTAAAATGTATGTTATTTAACTAATATTTAATTTTTTAGCAACCTTGTAGTATAGCGGTTCTCAAGGGCGTTGCAAGAAGAAGAGGAAGAGACGTTCCGGCGGAACGTCTGTATCTAGAGTCATGAATTTTCACCGGAGGTTGTTCGTCTGCGGTAGTCTCAATTAACGTTGACCAGTAACGATATATGCCACTCTTTGACCAATATTAGTTGCATGATCTGCCATGCGTTCCAAACAACGAATCACTAAGACCAGCAGCAGGATTGGCTCGAGTACACCTTGAACATCGCGTTGATGGGCTAAAGTCTGATAAAGCCGCTCGTATGCATTATCTACAGTATCATCGAGTCGCTTTATACTTCGTCCTCCGACTTCATCTAAATCTGCCAAAGCCACCAAGCTCGTTGCTAACATTGCTTGAGCGTGGTGGGACATCAGCGCAATTTCTGGTAAAGAGGGATGAGGTGGATAAGGAAAGATTTTAATCGCAATTTCAGCTATATCCTTGCCATAATCACCAATACGTTCTAGGTCGCGTACTAGCTGCATAAAGGCACTCAAACAACGTAAATCTTGAGCTGTAATTGGTTGCAGCGTCATGATTGCCGTACAGTCTGATTCTATTTGTCTATAAAAGCGATCAATTTGTTTATCTAATAGAGGAATTTCCTCGGCTGCTTTTAAGTTGCGGGCAAACAAGGCTTGGTGACTCAGGCGAAATGATTTTTCTACCAAAGCACCCATGCGCAACACATCCCGCTCTAGACGCCTAATCTCGCGTGCCAGTTCGGGTCTGTCAGGATTGGGATTATAAATAAGGGCTTTCACGCTTGAAGTCTTAAATACTAAAGATATGTTTTTTAACTATAGTCTTGACTTTATGGATTTGCCATGAGTTCGGGGAATTCAACTTGCAGCCATGCACCGCCTGTTTTGGGATGGTTCATAGCTTTAATGGAACCACCGTGAGCGAGAACAATTTGCCGGACGATCGCCAAACCCAAACCACTACCAACAGTGGTCGTTGCTGAGTTACCGTCTAACACAGGAGAACGGGAACGTGCTTTATCACCTCGATAAAATCGCTCAAATACGTAAGGCAAATCTGCCTCAAAAAAACCCACTCCTGAATCTGTAATATTAATTTCTAGCACTGAGTTCCGCTGATTTGGTCTAGAAATAATTTTCGCCTCGACGAGAATGGTTGTACAAGGGGGACTAAATTTGATACTGTTGTCCAGCAAGTTGAGAAAAACTTGGTAAATCCGAGAGCCATCTGCATTAATCCACAGATGATCAGGACCGGAGTAGGTAAGCTGGATCTGTTGACGCTGTGCCAGAGGTTCTAGAGTTTCCCATACAGATGCAATGAGCGATCGCACTTCCAATGGTTGGCGATTGAGTTGAATGGTGGGGTTAGTTTCCAGTTGGGTGAGTTCTAGCCAGCTTTGGACTAAGTCAATCAGTCTATCCACTTCCTGTAGGAGGCGCTTAACCCACCGATCTAAAGGTGGTTTTGTGCGTTCTTGTAACGTTTCTACAACCAGACGAATGGAAGTCAGGGGCGTCCTGAGTTCATGGGCGAGATCGCTAAAAGCGCGATCGCGTGCCTGGTTCGTATCCAATAGGGGTTGGAGATTTTCTAGAAATACTCCTACTTGTCCCTTCCGTAAAGGCACGCTGGTCGCCCGCAACACCAAAGACTGTGATTGTAGCACGGCAGCTGCATTCTCAAAAGACGGGTGAAACACCCATTCCCTCACCTGTAGGTGCTGCAAATCACGAGTTTGCTCAATGATCTGGTCAAGTTCATAGGACCGCACTAACTCCAACAACAAGCGCACTTGTCCTGGTTGCCACCTTTGTATAGACAACGTCTCCCTTGCCTGCTCATTGCACCACAGCAGTTGATTTTCTTCATCCACCTGCAAATACCCGACGGGTGCAGACTCCAGCAGGTCTTCGTAAGTTTGCAACTGTTGTTGTAAATTTTGCCATTGCTGTTTAACTAATGCAATGTCATGTTGCAAGCGAGGAAGCAATAGTACTACCTTGGCAGAGCGCTTTGTTGAAGGTCGCAGCACTTGCCCCAAGTAGCGGTTCAGTTGAACCTGTTGCCATATCCAAAATCCAATACCTACCGCTAAACCCAGAAAAAATCCTAATACTAGCATTCTTGAGTTGTTAGTTGCTTGATAACTAAAAACTAACAACTATCCAAATCTATAGCCAAAACCACGTACAGTTACAATATATTCAGGGCGACTAGGATCTCGCTCTAATTTTTCGCGTAACCAGCGGATGTGAACGTCTACAGTTTTACTATCTCCAACAAAATCGGGTCCCCAAACTTGATCCAGCAATTGTTCGCGCGACCAAACTCTCCGGGCATAACTCATAAACAGTTCCAGCAGACGGAACTCTTTAGGCGATAAATTCACCTCTAGACCCCGAACCAAGACGCGGCACTCTTGAGGATATAAGGTGATATCCTTATGTTGTAATACTGGCAGTTGGGGCAAACTGCTTAAACGTTGACGGCGGAGTAAAGCGCGACACCGAGCCACTAACTCCCGCATACTAAAGGGTTTTGTTAAGTAGTCGTCTGCTCCCACCTCTAATCCTAAAACGCGGTCAGTCTCACTACCTTTGGCGCTCAGCATCAAAATCGGTACTGGGTTTCCTTGATAACGAAGCAAGCGGCAAATATCCAGTCCATTGATCTGAGGCAGCATCAAATCAAGAATAACTAAATCAAAAGGAAGTTCCCCTGATGTTGGTTCAAAACTTTTAAGATATTCGACAGCCGATCGCCCATCAGATGCAGTTACCACTCCATAACCTTCCTCCTCCAAGGCTAAAACAAGCATCTCCCGAATGAGTTCCTCGTCTTCTACCACTAAAATGCGGCTCTTTTGTCCGATGTCCGCTCTGGAAGCATACTTGGTAGATTCACTGGTATACATTGATATCACAATATTATTTTGCTGTATTTGTATCAATATAATTATCTATTTTCACTGCATCGACATTTTCTTACTCGTCAATTTTTTTAGCAAATTGTAATATACGTCACAGCACTAATCCTATTATAAACCAATGAAACACCAGGCTAGCAATGGTTTTTTAGCAGCTTTGCTTTTTCAACATTAAATATAGAAAAAATTGCCCTGGCAAAACCCAGTTTCTCTAAGAAAGCAGGTTTCTTTCTTGAGAATACAGCAAGTAACTTGATAGTTATAGATGAATTCAACTGTGTTTTGACCAAGCCCCTTTGGGGCGGGGTGTAGGGTGTAGGGT
>CAZZXJ010000225.1:2696-9123 GCA_964657905.1 uncultured Stigonema sp. | reverse complement strand
CACGAACCACTAACCACTAACCACTAACTCAAAATAAAAAATGCCCCAGAGTTTTCTCTAGGGCTTAACCAGGGTGCATCTACCAATCATCTCTACTAGAGAAAGGGAGTCGATCCGGAAAGGTACTAAAAAAATGCCAAAAAAAATTTTTTGAGAATTGTCGTGTGCCATTCTATAAGTCATTATACTTATCTAAATAGCAATGAATATCAATAATGATTATTTAAAGCCAGCAGTATACATTGTGGGAGCAGGTCCGGGAGATCCAGATTTGTTAACAATTAAAGCGCAAAAACTGCTGGTTGCAGCAGATGTCATTTTGTTTGCTGATTCTTTAGTGCCTCAACAGATTTTGCAATTATGCCGCCTAGATGCGGAGATTATTCCAACTGCAAATAAGACTTTAGAAGAGATTTTGCCGCTCATGATAGAACGGGTGCGATCGCACAAATCTGTCATCCGTCTTCATTCCGGTGACCCCAGTCTCTACAGTGCTATTCATGAGCAAATGCAACTTTTGGCAGCAGCGGAAATCCCCTTTGAAGTCATACCAGGTATCAGCGCCTTTCAAGCCGCAGCCGCCAAACTTAAAGTAGAACTCACAGTTCCAGGGGTAGTCCAAAGCATCATACTTACACGTATAAGTGGAAAAACAGAAGTTCCGGCACTAGAAGAATTAGCAACACTCGCAGCTCATCAAGCTAGCCTCTGCCTGTATCTCAGTGCGCGTCACGTCGAAGATGCCCAAGCCAAACTACTGGAACACTACCCGGAGGACACGCCTGTGGCGATTTGCTTTCGTTTAGGGTGGACTGATGAAAAAATCTGGGTTGTCCCCCTCAATCAAATGGCAGGTTGTACGAATCAGGAAAAGCTGATTCGCACGACACTTTATATAATCAGCCCCGCCTTCAACCAAGCAACAGGGCGATCGCGTTTATATCATCCTGAACACAGCCATCTATTTCGTCAGTCTGAATGATCGGGAGGGAGTACAAGAATTAAAAAAAATTAATTTTGCATTTTTAATTTTTAATTGATTTGTGCTCCCCTCAAGATTTTTATTTGACGAACTGAGGCATAATTTCAGCAGCGGTAAAGATTCCATACATGCCTCGCTGGTGTAATTGTTTACCTGCTTTGAGATAACCAAAGGCTGGACCACAAACGTTTGCTGCCATGCTGGTTTCATCTCCTAAAGTAAAGGTATGGGTAGAAATCTTACCCTCAAAGGTGCGACCGGTTATTTTCACATTGGTACTTAGGGGTTTTTTGGGATTACGGGTATCAACTACACCACCAACGATGACGCGATCGCGACCAACAATTCCTGCCAACTCCAGCATGACATCATCGGCGTGTTCCATGTTCTCTAGTGTCAGCACACCATTAGTTTTATCTAGTAGTGCTTCTACTTGTGCATCAGTCATTGCCCCAGCAGTTTCCACAGTAAACCCTTGCATATGGGCAATATCCTCCCGAATGGTGGCGCGATAAGCCTCCCAATTGGCAATTCCCACCCCAAAGGTAATCTCAACCCGATGAATTTCAGCATAGCTTTGCGCCGCCAAAGCTGCTGCTGCCGTTAACAGTCCTGGTGTAGCCCCACATCCAGTCATGTAGGTAATTCCGGCTGCAAGCAGTTCCTCTTTCATTGCCAGTAACTGTTCTACAGCACTGGTGCGTTTAATTGCATCCACCAGTACCCCACGCCAACCAGATTTAATAAACTGCTGAGCGACACAGGGAATGAAGTTATTAGGTAGGTTAGGTAAAGCCAGAAAATACCCATCTACGCGATCAGCACTTTCTATTAAATCCTCTATACTACGGTTTGATATGGTTCCAACTGGTTCTAGATAACCCACGGAACCTTGAGACTGATAAGTGGCAATGCACTCTTGAGCATTTAAACCCTCAGTGCTGTAGGCGTACCCTTGTTTGTCTGCTGCCGCCACTAAAATCATTTCCTGTTTAAGAGCCAGTACTCTGGAGGCAGCCTGCCCTAGTCCACCAAAGCCCAGTACTCCGACGCGTATAGCTTTTTGGAAATTGGTAGAATCTATCGCTTGCTTTGCATTCATGGTTAATTAGTTTTGAAAAAATTATGAGATTGAGCTTGTAGCTAGTTTAATACGGCAAAACTCTTGATAATGATAAAGTTTTTCAATAATTTTCAGTTTTTATGCGCCTTTTTCTCCTGCTATTGCTTGTTTTTCTACCTTTTACTACTTTTATTGCCAGTTCTCTATATAACTTGACTAATTGATAAAGTTAAGGGAAACTAACATATAACGAGAGTAAAAACTCATAAAAAAATAAGTTTTGTAAAGTTTATGAGATATATATTTTGAGAGATGGAACATTAGTTAATACATGGCAAATTTGTAGCTGGTAAGGAAAAACGTTCCGAAGGCTACATTTAAAGCTTGCTGCCTAAGCAGTACAGTCCAAGCGTACTATTGTGGTTGGCCAAGAGAATGGAGACATTAGAGTTCATAATTTATCCAGATGGTCGGGTACAAGAGAAAGTCACCGGCATTGTGGGTGCTTCATGCGCTGAAGTGACAGCGGCTATAGAGGCACAGCTAGGACAAGTACTTAGTCATGAGCCAACCTCAGAATACTTCGCCACCAAAGTGCAGCAATCAGATGTGGCGAATACACAAACCAATTTCAGCGATTGGTAAGTTTTCAGGCACATTTCAGTTTCATTGATTCACAACCACTATGTCACACTTTAGCCAAATCAAAACCCAAATCCGTAACATTGATTCTTTGACAGATGCTCTTAATGACTTGGGCGTAGACTGGAAACAGGGTCCACGTGAGGTACGTGGCTATCGCGGTCAAACCCATGCAGCCGAAATTACTATTGAGCAGAACAATGGCTACGATATCGGCTTTCGATGGAATGGACAAGAATACGAATTGGTTGCTGACTTGCAATATTGGCAGCAGGACAAGTCTGTTGAAGGATTTTTGCGCCAGGTAACACAGCGTTATGCTTACCAAACAGTATTGAAAGAAACGACTCGCGTTGGGTTTCAAGTTGCTGAACAAAAACAAAATAACGATGGTTCTATTAGCCTAGTAGTACAACGCTGGAGTGCGTAATGTCTGATTTTTCACCATCGCCGGAAGATGGGGAATATGGTCGATCCGGTTTAGAACCAGAATTAGGCGGCTTATTACGAGATGCCCCAGAACGATCTGGTTCAGAGCCAGAATTGGGTGGTGTGGTGCGGCAAAAAGGTGTTTATGTAGATGAAATTACCTGTATTGGCTGCAAGCACTGTGCTCATGTTGCCCGTAATACATTTTACATTGAACCAGATTATGGGCGATCGCGAGTGGTCCGCCAGGATGGCGAGTCTAAGGATGTGATTCAAGAGGCAATTGATACTTGTCCGGTTGATTGCATTCACTGGGTAGATTACACTGAACTGAAAAAGCTAGAAGAAGATCGTAAATATCAGGTAATTCCTACCATTGGATATCCGGTAGAACAGGCGGTTACTTCTGCCCAACGGCGGCGCAAAAAGCAAAAACTAAACAGCAAAAGATCCCGTTATTAATTCCGCCAAAAAAGTTAAATTCATGAAAAACAGGGCTGGCTTTACCAGTCCTTTTGTTTTTTAATCTGCTCATTGTATTGATTAGTACGCTCTACTGAAACCTGTTCATTTATTGAGCTTCAGGAAAGGTCTGCACTTTACCATCAGGACCGAAAACAGCTCGAATTCTGACAGCTTGTCCATTTTTATTAGGAGAAACAAAGCGTTCACCAATTAGAGGCATTCCCGTGCGATCAATGTAGTCTCTGGCAGCCTTTCCAAGCGGTAAAATTTGCTCAATTGTGCCGTCTACACCCACTACCAAACTGTACTCTAGTGTTTGCTTCAATTGATTAGGTGGTTGCCAGCGTTTTTTCAAGAAGTTTCTAGCTTCGGCTATTTGGGCTGTGTCAAACAATGTGCCTGTAGCAACCTCTGTGGAGGTGTTGCGACGAGTTGCCCTTAATCTAGCAACTAATGAATTCTCACTTGGCATTGAGGGGTCTGTTTGCGAGTTGGCTAGGTTACCGCTACCGCTGCTACTTAAGTTAGGCATGGTAGCAAGAGGTGGGTAAACTTTTGTGGCATCGGGGGATGTGCTGTTTGTTGAAGGCAACCCGTTTGATGACATCCCACTTGGAGGGAGAGGAATTCCACCCTGGGAAATTGACTTAGTGCCATTGTGTCTAAAATTGGGTTGAAGAGATTGTGGGCTAGCCTGGGAAATTAACCCAGTCCCATTCTGTCTAAAAGTAGGTTGAAGAGATTGTGGGCTTTGTAGTGAGAAAGGTGCTGTTTTCCTTGAGGAGGGAATTTGAGCCATCGTCCCAGGTATGGTTAGTGTATTACTCCCTAAAGATGGCAGGGACGCTTTGGGGACACTGAGATGAGGAGATGTTTGCTGGGTTAAGGGAAAATTCGATTTGGGGGACGTTTGCGACGTTGTCGGGAAATTGTAAACAGGGGCTGTTTGGGGGGTTACAGGCACAGCGGAACCCAGCAATGGCAGGCTAGAGCCTTGAGGTGGTTGTGGCGGTGGCGACAGCAAACTATCTGGGGGCGTGAGGAGTGGGGAGGGTGTTGGCGGTGGTACATTCAGTAAAGGCGAGGGTTCTAAGGCGATTTTCTCTGATGCCGGAGTTGGTTTTTTGGCTGTCTGCTGCTTTTTTCTAATACTGTTAGCGTATTGCCAGGTGACTGGTGTTAAACCTAAACCCACAGCTAACACTAGCAATGCTGCAATAGGCGACCAAGCAGGTAAGCTACGAGACGAACGGTCTGTATTGAGATTTGGTAGTGCTAGGACATCAGCAGAATATTGATCTAGGGCAGTTGCCAAATCAAATAGTTGTAGCAGACTTAGTTGAATGACATTTCCAGATGCTTGGGTTGCCAACGACCCAATAAACAGGTTGTGAGTCAAACGGTTGCTTGGTTGTATGTATAACTCTGTCCCTGGTATCTGGGTGCTATGGGAGTTGAATATGTGAGTCTGCTGCGAAGAATCGTTAAAATCTTTCGTTTGAGAAGCATCAAATGCTATGCTTAGGTCTTTGGGTTGTGAGAAACTTACCCAGAAGTTTTCAGGTGACTTTTGAAGTAATTCCTGAACGTAGTTTGTTACCGCTATACACAAAGCCTCAAGTTGGTCGTGATTGCCCCGAATTGCGAGCCTTTGTTCTTCTGGTAGTCGCGGATCATCAAAGCGAAGCTCAAAGCTTAGTTGCTTCAGAACAGACTTCCCCATCCACCGGGATAATGCAGAGTTTTGCGCCAAGACTTCTAGAGTACAAGTGGGCGGTGTATACCGACGAATCACATGATTTGATACAGGCATGGCAGGAACTGCGAGCAGAATAATAGAGGATTTTGGATTTTGAATCTGAAATCTAAAATTTAGTCGAACGGTCTATAAGTGCAAGCCAAAGACGGCGGTGTCCACCGGGACCACTGTAAAAGAGTAAATCTATCAGCAGTTTTAGTGCCAGGTGGGTAAGTTCATCAGTAGAGATTGTCGCGTCCTCCTCCATTCGCTCTTGGTAGGTGTTACAAAAAGCATCGATGTAATCTCCAAGTATTGCCGCCTGATGAGGTTCGCGATTGCTCTGGGCCATTTGTTCTAATAAACCAACAGCACGCCGAATCAACTCTTGGTGCTGTTTGGCAAGGTAGCAAGTGATGAGTACAAGCGCTCGCGCTTCTTCTACATCTAGTTTTTTTCGCCCTCCTTGACCTTTACGTAGCGGATTTGACTGGCGCAGTCGCCAGAGCGCTACGCGGTCTGGCACTCTTGACTCTAAATTCAGATCAATCGCCGCTGAGAGCATTGCCTCGGAGCCAATGCCAGTCAAAGTTTCTAGCGCCAACAGTACCAAGTCCAACTGGGTTTTGATATTGTCCCAGTGAACTGAGTTTGGGGCTGGGAGCTTAGTGAGATCCTCCCACTGGGAAGTTGGAGTGGGTGAATTGGCGGCAGAGTACATAACTTTTAGCATAGGTGATCAGGCTGGTAGGGGCTGTTGCTGTTACCCATTTTGAAACCAGATTTTCGTGGGCTAAGGTTGGTTTCCAATAGCTATTAAACCGGGAAGCTTGCCTACCCTACGGAAGCCGCAAGAATTGGCATCTACACGTTTACAGCTTGTATTTGGTGAACAGCAGAGGTGTTTGTCTTAACTCTATGACGAAAACCTGTTTTGAAAAAAGTAGAGGTGTGATTATTTGCATCTAGTTTACTAAAGGGCACAATTACATCTCTCTATTTATGTATAAATCAAAATTGCTCTACACAGCTGCTCGCTAATCTTAATAAGGTAATTTCCTGTTTTCAAGCCTTATCCGTAATATTTATTGCCAAATCATTGAAGGAG
>CAZZXJ010000225.1:0-2686 GCA_964657905.1 uncultured Stigonema sp. | reverse complement strand
GGAGTCAGGAGTCAGGAGCCAGGAGTCAGATTGAGTTGAAGTGCGACTGGTGAATGACTTTTTAGTACTCACCGCATTCAAACCTCATCCCCTTGTGGGCGGAGTTCTCGTGACTCCTGACTTCTGTCTTCTGACTCCTTTCATTTAGGATATGCAATGGTGACACCAGTGCCACCGTCCGGGGGTTCTGCTGCTTCAAAGTGGCTGACTTGGGAGTGCTGCTGCAAAAAGGCGTGAATACCTTGCCGCAACTTACCAGTACCATGACCGTGAATAATCCATATTGGTCCTGTAGCTTCCGATATTGCCTTATCTAAAACAAGTTCTGCATCAGCTACCCTGCGACCGCGCAAATCAACTGTATTTTGGGATGTGCGAATTGCTGGGGTTGGTTGTGATGAGGTCGCTGGTGCTGCTGGTGTCGCTTTCGGTTTGACTATTGGTTCAGGTTTTTCACCAGATAGCGATTCTACATCTTCCAACTTTACTCTCATCTTCATGATGCCAAAGCGGACAGTTAACTCACCATCTTGATCGTGGTTGGTTAGGACGTCTGCTGTTTGCCCCAACTTGGGAATGCGGACGCGATCGCCTACTTTGGGAATAAACCCTACTTTTGGTTTTATTGGCTGTGTTTGTGTAAATTTTTCAGCAATTTGATTTAAAGCATTGGTAGCTTGCTGGGCATCTTGGGCAGTGGGTTTACCTTGCTGCAAGCGGCGAATCACTTGGGCAATTTCACCTTTTGCTTGAGAGAGCGCTTGCTGCACTGCTACTTCCTGTGAAGCTCTCATTGCTTGTTCCCTTGACTCTAATGCTGTGGCTTTTTCGGATACTTGCTTGTATAATCGCTCAGCTTGCTGTAACAAATCTTGTGCTTGTGCCGCTTTCGTTTCTTGACGGCGGCGTTGCGCTTCCAACCCAGCAATTACCTCGTTTACTTCGTCTGTTACTCCTCCCAATTGGCTTTTCGCCTGAGCAACAACTTCTGGTTTCAGCCCCAAGCGACTAGCAATTGTCAAGGCGTTGGAACGTCCGGGAATTCCCCACAGTAGACGGTAAGTGGGCGAAAGGGTACTTTCGTCAAATTCTACAGAGGCATTTTCAAACCGTTCATCTTGATATTTTAGAGCTTTCAGTTCACCAAAGTGAGTCGTAGCAATAGTTAACTGCGCGTGATCTGCTAGATGTTGCAGCAGCGCGATCGCTAAGGCACTACCCTCAACGGGGTCTGTTCCTGCGCCTACTTCGTCGAGTAGTACTAGGGACTGGGGATTGAGTAGGGGCGGGGTTACCCCGCCCGGACGGGAGTGGAGTTCTGATTCTTGCTCTTGTTCCCCATGCCCCAAGGCATTTAAAATTCGACTAATGCGGCGGATATGTCCAGAGAATGTGGATAAACTTTGCTGTAGGGACTGTTCGTCGCCAATATCTGCCAATACCTGATCAAACCAAGGTAGTTCCACTGGTTCACGGGCAGCAACAAATAAACCGATCTTTGCCATCAATGCTGCCAATCCCAGCGTTTTGAGAGTCACAGTTTTACCGCCAGTGTTCGGTCCTGTGATTGTGACGACTCGAATATGTGGCTGAATTAACAAATCTACGGGAACGACGGCTTGCCCTTGTTCATGTTGATGCTGCCATACCAAGAGTGGATGACACATCTGCCGTAAGGTGATGCTTTCGTTTTCCTCCCGGCTAATAAATCGAGGGGGATTTGCTCCTAGCCATAAACTATAACGTGCCTTAGCGGTTGCCAAATCCAAAGTCGTAGCAATTGCTAACAATCTTTCTAAATCTGGTTTGACTGCTGCTACTTGCTCCGTTAAGACGCGACGAACCGCTTCTTCTTCTCCTTGCTCTTTCCTCAATAACTGCCGTAGTTGATTTCCCAGAGGGACTATGGCATTAGGTTCCACATACAGGGTTGCTCCGCTGGTGGAGGTATCATGGACAATGCCTGGGATGGCGTCTTTCTGCGGCGCCTTCACAGGAATGACAAAGCGATCGCCCCGTTGAGTAATTAACTGTTCTTGAACTGCGGTTGCTTTTACTTGTAAAATATTTTGCAGTTTTTGAGTAATTTGGCTACGTAGTTGGCGTAGCATTGTGCGAATTTCACCGAGTTTTTGGCTAGCACGGTCAGTTACCTTTCCTCGCTCATCAATACAGCGATGAATTTCCTGCTCTAACTCCGGATAAGTCCGTAAATCCGCAACCAACTCATTTAATATTGGCACATCAGGTTGGTTATCGATGATCCGGCGTAAATTTCTTGCACCAGCAAGAGTGGTGGCGATCGCTAACAGTTCATCCCCTGCCAAAATACCTTGGAGTCCTGCCCGTTCCAGGGAATCGCCAATATCTTGAATTCCCTCAAATGACAATCCTGCGGCGAGACGACTTTCCAGGTTGTAAACTTCCTTGGTTTGTGCTAGCAACTGCTCGCTTTCTGCTTGAGAGTTAGGAATTTGCAACCTGCGTGCAGCTATTACCCCCAGCTTAGTTGCGGTAAAAGTTGACAGATGCTGGCAAAGGCGATGCCATTCTAGTAGTTCTAAAGTTTCAGACTGGATCAAGGGCTTCAACATCTCATCTGAAACTATGGTAACAATGCTAATTGCTGCTCCACAAAACTTATCTAAAGTTGGGGGAATAGGGCATGGGGCATTGGGCATGGGGA
>CAZZXJ010000224.1:0-9134 GCA_964657905.1 uncultured Stigonema sp. | reverse complement strand
ATAGTAAAAGAAGCGATAGTAATGGTCAAATTCTTGGCTCTCGCATCGCCCCTGCCAGTAGTAGTTCACCTGACCCTGAGTTAGTCTCAGTGTCATCTCAGTCTGTTGGTTCCCGACGAACACCGTCAGCACCCCAGACACTCCTTGAGCAGTCTGAAAGTTATAGCGGTTTTCATCTGTGTCGAATACACGAAGCATGACTGAAGGTGGGATTTTACCTGTGATTGTGGGAGTTTTAGTGTATGAATCCCGATCAGGGATTGAAATCTTATTTTTGATCATCGGCTTTGGCAATCTATTACCTGCCCAACCTCGAATCTCTACAGAGTTTTTTTGCGCTGAAACAAAGGCAATTCCATCATCATTTTCTGGAGGTGGTAAAGAAGTCCAGTTACTGGGATATGGAAACTCAAAGCGATAACGAGAGTTACTGTAGATCTTCCACTTAATTGAGTCGGCAGGAATTCCTGTTGCACTACAGCCCCAAAGTGTTACAGACAGCGCAATGACAAGGAGCGATCGCATAAATTCTTCGTTTTAAACCATAGGTTTTCATCGTGTCCGCAGTACACATCTAGCTAAATTGTATCTAAATTTACATATTTTCCTGGCTCTGGGGATAGGGCAAGCATTCCAGCCCCTATCCCAGCCAATTGTAAAGAAATATAACGAAAATGCCGTTAAAACGTCTTGCGGTCTTGACAACCAACAAAAGAGCCGATATCGTGAGATACATACCCGGGTAAGACTGTTAAAGAGTTATATGCAAGCTAAGCAAAAGGTTACTTTGTATTTGTCGCCGGAACTGCACAAGAGGTTGAAGGTTCGTTCAGCAATTGATTCCCAGCCGATGTCGGACCTTGCCGAACGTGCTTTGGGTTTCTACTTGGCGAATTCGGAATTAGTTGAAGAAGTGGAGACTTCAATAGGAAGGACTCATAGAGTTTATTCCTGTCCAAATTGTGAAAGTTCATTAGTATTGCGTGATGGGGACTTGCTTACCTTGGGCAATCAACCAGGAGTCATTGGCAGCGAGCATCTACCCATCGACGATATGGAACGGGATGAAACTAAGCAAAAGGGTGAGGAAGAGTTAGTTCCTTGCTAAATCGGAATTATGAATTATGCGTTCATAATTCCCTAATCTTTGCCGAGCCAAAAGCCATGTCTGTACTGTCTGTATAAGGTCTCAAGTAGGTCGATGTATGAAAGAAGAGCTCAATATTCTCGTTCAAGCTCAATACCCTCTAATCTACCTTGTGACCTCGGAGGAAGAGCGGGCTGAGCAGGCGATATTTGGAATTGCTCAAACATCAAAGCCACCAAGGCGAGTATATGTTTGGACAGTAACTCACGGCATAGTGGAGTATGGTCAACCCCGGAACGTCACTCAAAACAACACGCTTTCTCCAGAAGCGGCAATTGATTGGATAATTCGGCAGAAAGAACCAAGTATATTTATTCTTAAAGATTTACATCCTTTTATTGATGGTCCGGCGACCACAAGGTCTTTACGTGATGCGATCGCTAGCTTCAAAGGCATGCAGAAAAACATAGTTTTGATGTCGCCGATGCAGCAAGTACCCATTGAACTGGAAAAAGAAGTTGTTGTTCTGGACTTTCCGCTGCCAGATATGGGCGAGTTGAATAAAGTGTTGACAAACCATATAGATCAACACCGTGGGCGGCGGCTCTCAACAGATGCGCGAGAAAAGCTTCTCAGAGGAGCCTTGGGTTTAACTAGAGATGAAGCCGAAAAAGTCTACCGTAAGGCACAGGTAACTAAAGGGCGTTTGACGGAAGATGAAGTAGATATAGTATTATCGGAGAAGAAGCAGCTCATTCGGCGCAATGGTATACTAGAATACATGGAAGAAGATGCTACCATTGATGCTGTGGGAGGCTTGGAAGAATTAAAGAAATGGCTGAAGCAACGCTCCAATGCTTTTACTGAAAGAGCACGGGAGTATGGGTTGCCTCAACCAAAGGGAATGCTGATCCTAGGGGTACCAGGTTGTGGCAAGTCTCTAATAGCCAAAACAACCTCTCGACTGTGGAGTTTGCCACTGTTGCGCTTAGATATGGGGCGTGTATATGACGGCTCTATGGTAGGGCGTTCAGAAGCAAATTTACGCAATGCCCTGAAAACAGCAGAATCTATTTCTCCAGCAATTCTGTTTATCGATGAGTTAGATAAATCATTTGCTGGGAGCGGTGGATCGGGTGATTCTGATGGTGGCACATCTAGCAGGATATTCGGCTCTTTCCTTACCTGGATGCAAGAAAAGAAATCACCGGTGTTTGTGATGGCAACTGCCAACCGAGTTGAACGCTTACCCGGGGAATTCTTGAGGAAAGGTCGCTTTGATGAAATATTCTTTGTAGACTTGCCGACTCCGGAAGAACGCCAAGATATTTTTACTATCCATCTGACCAAGCGCCGTGAGGACATATCGAGATTTGATCTCGAACAATTGGCTAAAATGTCAGATGGCTTTTCTGGGGCTGAAATAGAGCAAGCGATCGTTGCGGCAATGTACGAAGCTTTTGCCCAAGATCGGGAGTTCACCCAGTTAGATATTATTGCTGCAATTAAAGCGACACTACCGCTGTCTCGCACGATGCAAGAACAGGTCACAGCTTTGAGAGACTGGGCCAGACAGCGAGCAAGACCCGCAGCATCCTCCGTTGCTGAATATCAGCGAATGGAGTTTTAAAAGCTTTCCCCTGCTACTACAGGGGGAAAGGCTAGCGATCATCGCTAGCAGTTAAAAAAAACCGCGTGAAGTATACGCGGTCGAGTGAAACAAACCGTTGTCCTTTTCTCAATCTTCTCTTTTGGAGGAACCCAAATGTCTCATTTTAGCACTCTGCGTACCAAAATCACCGATGCTGAAATCCTCAAGTCTTCTCTCCGTGACCTGGGTATCACAGTGAAGACCGAAGCTGATGTACGTGGCTACAACGGTCAGCGCCTTCGTTCTGACATTGTTGCAGTTTTAGAAGGCGAATATGACCTGGGTTGGTCTCGCAACAGCGATGGTTCTTTCGACCTAATCGCTGACCTGTGGGGCGTTGCTAAGAAGCACAACCAGACTGAACTGATCAACTCAATCAACCAAAAGTATGCTGTTAACAAGACTTTGACTGAAGTCAAACAGCGCGGTCTGCAAAATGCCAACGTTAAGTTGGTATTGCAATAGTAATTTCTCTGCGCGTTCCCAAAGCTGCACGGGTTAACCAGCTTATTAGCGGTTAGCCCGCTTTTTTTCAGGACTGGAAATAACTCCAGTCCTTATTCTTTTACAGCCCGATCTGAATCTAGCATTTTTTAGCCTACAAAAACCCGGCTTCTGAAAGAAGCCGGGTTTATTCTTGTCCATCTGCGGTTCAAAATCTAAAATTGCAACCGCAGATGCATGCTGATATAAAAGAGTAATTATCTGCCCGGTGCTTCAACGCGCTTAACACAGCGGAACACTGGCTCGTCCATCCGCGTCCCGAAGTTCTGTTCGTCGAAGACGAACAGACTTCTCTCCATCTGCGGTTCAAAATCTAAAATTGTATGAGTTTAAGATGTCTGTGATTTCTTGTGTAACTGTCACCGTTCCCGCTACGACTGCTAACTTGGGACCAGGTTTTGATTGTATTGGTGCAGCTTTAACACTGTACAACGAGTTCAAGTTCACTCGCATGGACTCTTCCTCAGGGGGGTTGACAATGAATGTCACGGGTGATGAGGCTGAAGGAGTGAAAACTGATGAGAGCAATTTGGTCTATCAGGCGTTTATAAAGTTCTATCAACACCTCAGTGTGACACCGCCGCCTGTGAATATCGATATTCGGCTGGGTGTGCCTTTGGCACGGGGTTTGGGTAGTTCAGCAACGGCTATTGTTGGTGGGTTGCTAGGTGCAAATTTGCTCGGCGGTGAAGCCCTGAGTCAATTGCAGGTGATGGAGTTGGCGATCGCTTTGGAAGGACACCCGGATAATGTGGTTCCGGCGTTGTTGGGGGGATGTCGGTTGGCGGCGACGGGGTTAGAAAATGAACCGCCAAGAACCCGTAGAGACGCGATTTTTCGCGTCTGCCAAGAGTGGGAGGTTTGTGAGGTTCCTTGGTCTGGGGAGGTTGTGCCGGTGGTGGCGATTCCAGATTTTGAGCTTTCAACGCAGGAGGCGCGGCGGGTTTTGCCGACTGAGGTGAGTCGTGGGGATGCGATTTTCAATACGGCGCATTTGGGGTTGTTGTTGCGTGGGTTGGAAACAGGTCGCGGAGATTGGTTGAGGGCTGCTTTGCAAGATAGGTTGCATCAGCCTTACCGGAAAGGGTTGATTCCTGGTTTTGATGCTGTACTTGCTGCGGCTGTTGCTGCTGGTGCTTATGGCATGGTGATTAGTGGGGCAGGACCAACGTTGTTGGCTTTAACGGATACGGTACACTCTGATGCTGTGGCGGTGGCGATGGCTGCTGCTTGGAAGGATTCGGGAATTGCAGCTGTTGTGCGATCGCTTTGTGTTGATCCTCAAGGGGCGAGAAGTGTTACTAAGGAGTAGTCAGGAGTCAGGAGTCAGAATGTTTCTCCTGACTTCTGTCAATTAGTAGTGTTCACGGACTGAAGATACCCCCAACCCACGTCAGTCGCCTCCGGAGGGAAACCCTCCACCAGAGCGCTGGCTCCCCTTAAAAAGGGGGGCTAATAAAACCGGGTAGGGGCGAACGGCAGGAACGCCCTTACTCTTATTCCCCCCTTAAAAAGGTGGGCTAGTTAAGATCCTCGCCTTAACTGAATGGTATTGATTGATCGATACCATAATTAATCAGTATTTATTACTATTATTTACCGAAACTTTAATTTTTTGAGGAGAAATAACGTTTACAAAAGTAAGCATGGCTTAATATAATGTAATCAAAAGTCAAAATGCAAAACAATTTGCAGTAATTGTCACTAATGAATGCCATTGAGTTTCCTTGGTTAACAAGCATCATTCTGTTACCCCTGGTGGCTGCCGTAGTCATCCCCTTAATCCCAGATAAAGAGGGTAAAACAGTCCGTTGGTACGCTATGTCCGTTGCGATCGCGGACTTGGCGCTAATGATTTATGCCTTTTGGCAAAGCTACAATTTTAAAAGTTGTGCATTCCAACTGGTAGAAAAATATCCTTGGGTTCCGCAGTTGGGTTTGAATTGGGCTGTAGCGGTTGATGGGTTGTCGATGCCGCTAGTCTTGCTCACAGGCTTAATTAATACCCTCGCAATATTCGCGGCTTGGAAAGTAACAAACAAGCCGCGATTATTTTATGGTTTGATGCTGGCAATGTACAGCGCCCAGATTGGTGTGTTTGTTGCCCAGGATCTGCTGTTGTTCTTCCTGATGTGGGAAATAGAGTTGGTGCCAGTGTACCTGCTAATTTCTATTTGGGGAGGGCAAAAGCGCCAGTATGCAGCGACTAAGTTTATTCTTTACACTGGTGCTGCATCAATATTTATCTTGGTGGCGGGTTTTGCACTTGTCTTCTCTGGAGATACCGTTACCTTCGACTTGTCTTCTCTGGGAATGAAGCAATATCCTAAAACCTTGGAATTACTGGTATATGCAGGTTTCTTAATTGCCTTTGGTGTAAAGCTGCCAATTTTTCCCCTACACACTTGGCTACCAGATGCTCATGGTGAGGCGTCAGCATCTGTTTCGATGATTTTGGCTGGTGTGTTGTTGAAGATGGGTGGTTATGCGCTCATCCGCATCAACATGGAAATGTTGCCCAATGCTCATGTTTACTTTGCCCCAGTGCTGGCAATTTTAGGTGTAGTAAACATTATTTACGGTGCTTGCTGTGCTTTTGCACAAACTAATCTGAAGCGGCGTTTGGCATACTCTTCCATCGCTCACATGGGGTTTGTGCTGATTGGTGTTACTTCTTATACAGAAATTGGTATTAGTGGCGCTGTTCTCCAGATGATTTCCCACGGATTGATTGCTGCTACCTTATTCTTCCTCTCTGGTGTGACATACGAGCGCACCCACACCTTAATGATGGATCAAATGGGCGGCATGGCAAAGGTAATGCCCAAAACATTTGCTCTGTTTACCACTGGTGCAATGGCTTCTCTAGCATTACCAGGGATGAGTGGCTTTGTCGGTGAGTTGATGGTGTTTCTCGGTATTGCTACAAGTGATGTCTACAGTTCCAGCTTCAAAGTTGTCGTCGTATTACTTAGTGCTGTTGGCGTGATTTTGACTCCGATTTATCTACTGTCGATGCTGCGTCAAGTGTTCTACGGCAAGCAAGATCAAAATTTGGTACTGGATGCAGTAGTGCAAGATCTCAAACCCCGCGAACTGTTGATCGCTGCTTGTTTGTTAATACCCATCATCGGCATAGGTTTGTATCCCAAACTGGCGACACAGTCTTATGATGTGAAGACGGTGGAAGTAGTAGCCCATGCTCGTCAGGTTCTGCCAGTTGTTGCTCATCAGCAACCATCAAGTTCATATTCTCGTGTTTTTATCGCACCAACATTAGCTGATGCTCAGGTTGTTGATTTGGTTAACGTTGCTGAGTGAAAGTCTTTCTCAGAGGGCCGGGTGCAACTTAAGAGTTATAAAAATATAACCTGGTGGTGATTCCGTAGTCACCCCCACAACTATATTATATCATGTCCGGTTGAACACTTATAATAAGGTTTGTAGTTGCGCTTTAGCGCTATTAACAGTATGAGAGCGCTAAAGCGCAACTACGAGCCTACCTTTTATTTATAAGTAATTAAACGGACATCATATTATACTGGGTTTCAAAATGCATCACACCTGTGATTTTATTGTGGTGTGGGCATTTTGCCCGCCCAGATGCGTGGACGTATGCTTTACTCAATAACAGGCTTACTTTGTGAATAAGTCCTTGTGTTCAGCCATTTCTGCCTTTGTTGATAACTCATCTCAGTTTTGTAACCAACCCTAATCTGCTCAGGAGTTAATTCTCCTTGGGCAGGCATAGGTACTTGTTTGTCTTTCGCAGAAGTCTCTTGCTCCTGCAATGGTAAATTGAAAGGCATAACCATCTTCTCCTGGGGTGATTGTAACCCACCCTAGAGGTTCCATTTTAATTATATCTCTATAGTAGGGGATGGCATCCTCAACAGAGTCAAGAGAAATCAGAACACTATTGGTAATCAAGGTTCTACCAGTGGTATCTTCGCTAACACTGCTCCTGGTTCTACGGGGTCTGGTGGAAGCATATTAATTGACCCCCGTCAAGCCACTATTAGAGATGGGGCAAAGGTATCAGTCAATAGTGATGGTACAGGCAATGCAGGGGATATCAGCCTACTTGCAGACACTCTCACCCTTGACAACGGAGCCTCTATTTCTGCTCAAACTATTAGTAGTCAAGGTGGTAATATTAACTTGCAGCTAGGAGACATTTTATTGCTGCGTCGCGGTAGTCAAATTTCCACTAATGCAGGCACTGCTCAAAAAGGTGGTGATGGCGGTAACATTAATCTTAATTCTCAATTTATCGTTGCTGTCCCGCAAGAAAATAGTGACATCACTGCCAACGCCTACACAGGCGCTGGCGGTAACATCCAGATTAACTCTAGTGCGATCTTCGGCATCCAGTCGCGCCCGCAGTTAACAGACTTGAGTAGCATTACTGCCAGTTCTACCTTGGGTGTGGCGGGTGCGGTCAATATTAGTACACTTAACACTGATGCTCTGCAAAACAGCCTTACCCAACTACCTGAAAATATTATTGATACTAACGCCCTAATTGCCAATAGTTGCATAGTGAGGGGCAAAAATCAATCGGCTGGTACTTTTTTGATTACAGGCAACGGTGGTTTACCCCAACGTCCTGGCGATGCTTCTGTTTCTCTTTATCCTACCAGGACAATACGCTCTGTACCAAGTGTTGGTAAGACAGCTAAATCAGCCACTTCAACTAGCGATCGCCGTGCGCAGAAAATTAGCACTCCCATTGTTGAACCACAAGGTGTTTATCGACTGGCAAATGGTCATTTGGTGCTGAGTCGAGAGTGTCCTTAAACCTCTGCTTTCGCCATTAACAAAACGGTAAAATCACTCCGGGGTAAAACTTTTTCCATCAAGCTAGGACTTATACCAATAAAACTTACGTACACTCACAAATTAAGCATCATATGTATGACCGAATAATTCGTAATTCCTATTCGTAATTCGTAATTAAACTTTCAAGATCTGCTGATAGCAGTGAGTACAAATACTAAAAACAGTCTGTGCATTGACGTTAACTAGCAACGGGAAAGCCTTAATATCAGCGTGTAAGTTTTCTGTTGCACTAAAATTATAGAGTGATCGCGCTTGTCTAAACCTACTACGTAACAGTATATTTGGTTAAGAAAAAAGACATTCAGCAAGTAGAAGCTGTTGCTCGTGAATTCAACATGACAGAAGAAGAGAGAAGAGAATTCGGGGATTTTTTGGAAGATGAGAAAGCCGTTGGCAACGGGGGCACAAAAAATGAACGTGGAGACTTTAGCTATCAAGAACTTAGACAAAAAGCTCGTGAGTTTTTAGATTTATAAAAATCAAGTTAAATGTGAAAATATGATAACAAATCTAGTTAAGAACATAACCCAACCCAGTGATTTAGAGCAGCTTATCCAGATCATTAGCGGAATAATTGGAGAAATCTGCTGGAAAGCAAGCTTAAGCTATGGAGATGAATTAACTCTTCATATTGGAGCAAGAATTACTTACTCACAAAAATCGATGGCAGGTAAGGAAAAAGGAGCGTGGATATTAGGTACACGGGCAACGCAATGGCGGATTGACGGATCAAGTGAAACCCTGGTTTCTGCCAACGACGACCCAGAAATTATCAGACAGAAAGTTAATGCTATTAAAGACAGTACTATCGCTGGAATTGAAACTGAGTACTGCAATCTTGCTCTGACAGTAACTTTTAGTAATGGATGTAAGTTAATACTGCTACCAAATAGTGAAGACGATGTTGACTTACCTTACTGGGAAATGTTTACTCCGCATCAAATGGTTCTCAAGGTTGGTCCTGGTGGAAGGTGGTCTTATATCAGTTCAAATAGCAGAGCAAATGTGTACTAGTACCGCTTGGCGGAATTAAAAATTAAAAATTAAAAA
>CAZZXJ010000223.1:0-9149 GCA_964657905.1 uncultured Stigonema sp. | reverse complement strand
TCGGTCAACAGTGCCAGTGCGAATTTGCAGCGAAGGGAAAAGTTCTGATTTCAGGCGCTCATCAATTTTTCTTAGCTGAGCGCCATAAAATGTAATCACGGCAATTTCTTTTTTCGGTTCACCATTGGCTACCCTAGAAGTCCAAGCACTCTCGATTTGCTGACATAGACGTTCAATCACATCAATTTCCCGAATATTAGAGAGCGAAGTCCCCTCACGTAGCTCTTGAAACTCATTTTGATTAGGCATTTTTAACCAGATAAGATGGTGATGTTCTTGGATAATTTTGCCTGTCAGATTATGCGCGCGTTTAGTATCAGGCTCCAAAATACCACATTCTAGTTTACCGTCGTAAAACTGATTAATTGCGCCCATAATCATCGGGTGCATTCTATACTGCGTACTTAGCATCTGCTTGATGCTTTCATGAGCAGCTTCAAACTGACTTTTGAACAATGATTCTTCTAAGAATTGCAGTTCTTCTCTTGTACTACCAATTTCTTGGGCAACTTCTTCTAAAGTGCTTGTATCCAACATCGGTGGTAATTGACGATGGTCGCCTACCATTACCAACTTTTTGCCTTTCAAAGCTGGGATGAGTAACTCTGGTGGAGTACACTTACTCACCTCATCAATGATGACGACATCAAAGTAGTTGAATTCTTCGGAGAAATCGCGGTTTGCAGCTTGAACACAGGTGATGCCGATAACGTTGGCATTATCTAGGTAAATTCGCCTTAAATCGTGGCGATCGCCCTCTGAGGGGTTGCGTAGCTTGAAAATCCAGTCTTGAACAAAGTTTTCGTACCGCTTGAGATAAGTTTCTTCATTTTGGAGTTGCTGTTGCCAAGATTCAAACTGAGTTTTAACACTGTGTAAAAAGTCAAGCTCGAATAAATTAGATGCAGGTACTATTGTCAGTTTTAGGCGATCGCTTTGCTTTACTTCACGCACCTGCTAGACAATTAGGCTAAGATCAGCTAAAGATCGCAAGTGACAGGATTCAGCAATGTCTTACAGTCAGTTTGATATTGAGGCGGTTCGAGTCAACTTTGGCATCACCATCCTTGAGCGAGTCAGTACATTTGCTGAAGTACCAGAAATTGGCTATAGCGATTACCTCGCGGAAACGCTTCGTTTCAATACACCAATCGCCCTAGCGATCAACTCAGAAAAATCCCGTTCTGAGATGATTATTGCGCCGATTTTACTGGAATTGAAGCGGCAGTTTCCTGAGAAAGTCAGCTTATTTTCTGGTAAAGATTTTAACGTTGATATAGAAAAAGGTTTAAATGGCTTTTGTGACTTTCTGATTAGTCGTTCACCGGAACAGTTGACGATTATGTCACCAGTGATTGCGGTGGTGGAGGCGAAGAACGAGAATATTGAGGCTGGTTTGGGACAGTGTATGGCGGAAATGATCGCATCTCAGATTTTTAACCAGCGAAAGGGAAACTCTGTTACTCGAATATTTGGCGCTGTAACTACTGGAAGTAGTTGGAAATTTATGCGTTTGTCAGAAAAAACGATAGAAGTTGATTTGAATGAATACTTTGTGAACCAGATTGGTAAAATTCTAGGTATTCTAAGTCTGGGATTAGAGGAGAAAGTTTTTTAGCCATATCGGTAACGCTTCAATACAAAATATTGTTTTGACATTCTACCCCCAGATTGGAAGCCATTTCGAGTTTTATTTTACTTAATCATAGTTGAAAATTATGAGTCGTCCTCGGATCATCCAACCGGGTCAAAGCTATACATTTAGCAAATATTTTGAACTACCGTTTTCCCCAGAAGACATTCTTGCAGAACTTGGCTGTTCTTACCAACGCGAACGGTTGCAATTACCGAGAGCAGAATTCAACCCCAGTCAAATTGAAGAATTACAACGAGTGATTGAACGCAACCTCCGACGTGTCAAGTTACTTAGCGAAGATGCACGCAAGCAAGCAATTATCGCACCCATACTACTAGAAGTTTGCGAAATTACACAAACTCAGTTGAATATTGAATACCTAATTAGTGTTAGCGACCAACTTAAAGGTAGCTTAGATTACTATATTAATAAAGGTAAAGGATTGTTAGTTATCGAAGCCAAACAAGCAGATTTAAGTAGGGGCTTTACACAATTAGCAGTCGAGTTAATTGCACTCGACCAATGGATAAATTCGGATACACCAATTCTTTATGGAGCAGTAACTACTGGTGAAGATTGGCGATTTGCTCTGTATAACCGTCAAGGAAAACAGATAACCGAAGACATTAAATTATATCGAGTTCCAGAAGAATTAACTGAACTAATTAATATTTTAGTCAGCATACTTAACAATTGAAAGTAGGTGTAGTCAGAAGGGCGCCTCTGCGTCTTCGCTTGTTTAAACTAGGACTAGCCCTTTCAAGGTGAACGTTTGTACTATGAGAAAATCATGTTTTTCACCCGATTTTGGGATTTTGGCGCTGGCGATCGCTTAATTTACAGTCCAAAAATCTGGAGTTTAATACATAGATTTTTTATTCAATTCCAGCCGATGGCTGAAATGCCGCAAAAACCGTGATAGTACAAATGCTCACCTTGAAAGGGCTAGTCCTATAAACCAAGTGTTTGAAGGTCGAATTTGTTGTATGGCATATATATTATATCATGTCCGGTAAATCACTTATAATTCCCAGAACATCCCACCCTGCCAAAGCTGTGCTTTGTCTCCCCGGACCGCATGCGGGGAGGGGTAGGGGTGGGGTGCTTTTATTATAAGTAATTAAGCGGACATGATATTATACATGTTTAGCACAGGACGCGAGAAACATCAACAAAACCTCCCTGACAACGCACAACGTTTGCCACCTCGGAGTACATATTTCCGACTGTGCCACTTTGTTGGGTAAATAAGTTAAATAGCTAAGCTGGCGCTATTGTCCCTATTGATTTAGCAGAGGATGGCAGAAACATCCACAAAACCTCCCTGAGAACGCACAACGTTTGCCACCTCAGAATACATACTTCCAACTGTGCCAGCTTGTTGGGTAAATAAATCGTGGCAACCTACAATCACCAGTAATTCTTGGGCGCGGGAAAAAGCAACATTCACCCGTTCCGGCTTCTTGGCAAATCCCACATCTCTATTACTATTGTTGCGAACCATACTTACAATCACAACGGGACGTTCCATACCTTGAAATCGGTCAACAGTGCCAGTGCGAATTTGCAACGAAGGGAAAAGTTCTGATTTCAAACGCTCCTCAATTTTTCTTAACTGAGCGCCATAAAATGTAATCACGGCGATTTCTTTTTTCGGTTCACCATTGGCAACCCTACAAGCCCAAGCACTCTCGATTTGCTGACATAGACTTTCAATCACATCAATTTCCCGAATATTAGAGAGCGAAGTCCCCTCACGTATCTCTTCAAACTCATTTTCCCGAGGCATGTTTACCCACAGTAGATGGTGATGTTCTTGAATAATTTCGCCTGCCAGATGATGTGCGCGTTTAATGTCAGGCTCCAAAATACCACACTCTAGTTTACCGTCGTAAAACTGATTAATTGCGCCCATAATCATGGGGTGCATTCTATACTGCGTATTTAGCATCTGCTTAATGCTTTTATGAGCAGATTCAAACTGACTTTTGAACAATGATTCTTCTAAGAATTGCAGTTCTTGTCGTGTGCCGCCAATTTCTTGGGCAACTTCTTCTAAAGTGCTCGTATCCAACATCGGTGGTAATTGACGATGGTCACCTACCATTACCAACTTTTTGCCTTTCAAAGCTGGGATGAGTAACTCTGGTGGAGTACACTTACTCACCTCATCAATGATGACAACATCGAAGGATTTGAATTCTTCGGAGAAACCGCGATTTGCCGCTTGAACACAGGTGATGCCGATTACATTAGAATTATCCAAATACACTCGCCTTAAATCGTTGCGATCGCCCTCTGAGGGGTTGCGTAACTTGTCAATCCAATCTTGGACAAGGTGCTGATATCTATTGAGATAAGTTTCTTCTTGCTCTAGTTCCCGTTGCCAGGAGTCGAATTGTAGCCCTAATTTGCGTAAAAATTCTAAAGTGAATAAACCTGTAGTGGGAATATCAGGCTTGAATTTATCTGGTATTGCTTGCTCAAACGCTTGCTGCCACCAATTCCGTTCATTTATTAAAGTTTCTGATAGCTGCGGTTGTAATTTATTTTCAATTTCATCTAGTTTTATTTGAGATTCTTTAAGTTGCATTATTGCCTTTTCATGTTCTTTTTCTAACTTAAAAAGATCCTCTATTAGACATTTTTTTATATTTTCCAATACAGTGAAAGACTCTAATGAGTAAATCAACCTCTCAAGCCCAATTATATGCTTTTTCCAGTCAGGCACTAACGTTGAGAATTGTTGGGGTTGCTCCCATATATGTGATTGATTGGCGAGATATTGTTCAGCTAGAATGCGTAATTGCTCGGGTAGTTTTGTCTGTCGGGTAAGTTCTTGTAAAAGATGAATAACTCGGCTAAGTTTTATATCAGTCTCTTGCCGCGCTCTTTCTACCTGAGCTTGTGCTGCGGATATTTGCTGTTGGTTGGTTGCCGTTTTCTGAAGTTCGTTTAATTGCTTTTGTAGATGCTGAAGCTGTTGTTCCGTTTGAGTCTTAACTGGTAATACACATCGACGTGCATTTGTCAGGATGCTCTCTAGCAATTCTTGGGCAACACGGTTGAGGGTAGACTCAATGTTATTTGGTTCCCATGATCCGCCATACACCTGTTGCATATTGCTTAAAAATTGCTGAGTATTTTTAACTAGAAGTTGACGCTGATTTGTGTCGAGTTGCGGATAGTTAAGAAATTTTTTAGCAATTTCCTGCCACTGGATGCGATCGCTTGTTGATAGCACCATTGGAATCTGCATTAAAGTTATGTATAAAAAATGACCGAATTTGTACTGCTTACCTTGTAGATCACTAAAACCGGACTCTACCTCAAAAGACAACGCTTTTCTCAATTTCACCCAATCTGGCAGATGATCGAGCCTGTTACCTTTGTAAGTTGCTGGCACGAGTGCTAAATTAGATGAACTCGCGATCTTCCACAATTCTGATGGTAATTGCAGCACATCGTCTGTCAATTGACCTGTTTGCAGACAATTTTTCAATATTTGATACAGTCGGGAATTTGCTGTAGACTTCCATTCCTTAACTGCGGTGATAATTAAATCAATTTCCCGTTTGTGGTTTTCACAATTCTGGATTGATTGCTTTAAGTTTTGCTGCTTGCTAAGGAATTGCTGATCATCTCTTTGTAACTGATTCAAAGATGCAGACTTCTGTCTGTAAACCTGCACCGATACAGCAACTTCGGACATGGCTGTCATTGCATCCTCAGCAAAACCGAATGCTGTCCTAAAATCAGATAATTTAGTCGCTACAGTCTCCCGCAACCAAACCGCCAGCCCAAATGCACCACACGAAGGGCGAACAAAGCCAAGTTCAGTAGCCTCCTTAATAGCTTTACTAACATTTGCCACAAAGTTTTCAACTAAAATGTTATCCCTTGTATAAGGTTTCAGACGCGGCAAAAAATTTACAACTTCTGGGGCTTCCCAGTTTACATTCGGTGCAGCATCTAGCAGATTCTCCAACCCGGCTATGAGAGATTTCACCTCACTAGTTTGTGTTACACTTTCCTGACAAACTCTTTCTTGCTCTCTACAGGTTGCCTCTAGGTTGGCCTGACTCTTCCGTAATTGCTTTTGTTGCTGCTGGAATTCTTCCTCAGCTTTTAGGTAGCCTAGAAATGGTTGTAATGGTGTCAGCAACTGACGGAAAGATTCCACATTTTCCTGACGCTTTAATAGACTCTTTTCACAGTCATTAGAGGTATTTTGTAGCCATGTAGAAATCACATTATCTTCTAGAAATGGCTGTCCTTCCTCCCCTACTTTCTCGGCTCTTCCCTTTCGCACAGCACGGATCACTGGGTTGTGAACTAATCGACTGAGGGCATTATCAACTGCTAGGTTGGCTTGAGAGGCAATGAGAGTGCGTCCACCCCGAAGGGCAACTTGATAGCAAATCTCGGCAATCACCGTGGTTTTGCCTGTACCTGGTGGACCTTGGATCAGGACAAGATCCTCAGATGCAAGCACTGTCTCCACTGCTGCTTTCTGACCTGGATTAGCAGAAGGCAACAACAAATTCTGTAGCTGAAGTTGGACACTTTTTTGGATCGGTCTTGCCTGGGAAGCGTCAAATAAAAAGTCGCCCAAATAGGGATTTTGGGTGTATCCCTGCTTTAATTGTTCCAAAGCTTCTTTTTTGCGCCGAATTTGTTGGATGTCACCCGCCGCCTCAAAAAATAAGAATCCGGTGGCGGGCAGATCATAACGCTGAGATGCCATGTATTCAGCTAAGTCGCGCTCTAGCCTCACACGGATAATGGAACGGTTGGGATCAACTTCTTCTATAGACCCCAGTTGGCGGCTATTTCGCCAGTTTCTGATGGGAACAGTCTCGAAAAGCTTTACCTCTTCATTTTTTGCCCGTTTTACCCGTTCCCAAAAGTTTTCGCACTCCAAAGAGTTTTCAGCAGAGCCATCAAGGGTAGCAGAAGCTACATCAATCTCAAAGGTAATCCTCCTTGTCCCTGAGCCATAGTTGTGATCTAAGAAACGCACACAAAACTGACGTGCTTTGGCGATGTTTTCCTCTATCTGCAAAAACGCTTTCCAAGCTTTAAGCTGATCTTCTGTAGGCACATGGTTACCGCCCACTGGCATAGCTGCCATACGTGCCAATGCCGCTGACGGAATGTCGATCCGATGCCGATGGTTGGGCAACAGACGCAAGCGACAAGGTACAGCATAAGCATCAGCGTGTCCCTGTACACCTTGTAGCAACTTAGCAGACAGCAACCGTAAACCACCATTTCCATCTTGGGAGACAGCTGCCAGCAAACTCAGGGTTTTTCCTAACTTCTCAAGTCTTGCAGGTAATTGAGCATCAGCCCGATCTGTTGCTATTGTCAACTCCCAAATTTCTTCTCCTGGCTCTTTACCAGCCCCCTTGCGCCGAACATAAAACAAGCAAGGCTTTTGACCAACACATTCAAACATTAACTTGTTAGCATACTCCCGCCGCTGCGAAAATTCGGGATATGATTCAACAGCCGCTTCACCTTCAAGATTGCGGATAAAACTATCAACTGTGGAACCTACGAATACATAGCCCCAATCTTCCGGGTCGGTTTTACTCTTTAAAGATTTTGCTTTGAAAGAGGTAGCGACATTTCCCGCCGGTTTCTTTGTCGCTATCCGAATGCGCTCTACTTCGCTTTCGGTGATAGTACTATTATGGCTTTTTACTGCAATCTTAAGGCGATCGCAAACTGCTAATAGCTGTTTGTTATCTAAACGCAATTCCTTTGATAATTCGTAGATTCTGACTTTGCCGTTATTCATGCACTGTTACTCTTGCCAACAAAGTGTTCCAACTCTGGTGTTCTCCAAATTTTAGCGGTTAAATCCGCAACTACGCAGGTTTCAAAACCCATGATTTTCCGTATTGCCGCGTAGGCGGTGAGTCCAGCCCTGTTCGCGCTACTCGTCTCCCCTTGGGAGAAGGAGGGTTAGCCCGACCTAGGCGACTGGCGCGCGAATTCTATTCGCACTTGTCTTAAGTTGACACTAATGGGGGGAACCCCGCCTCCACGGTATGATGCTTTCCCTATTATTGGATGATATAGCAGTCCTAACTGATTCGTAAAATCCTCTCTTTCTTTCCTTGGCGTTCTCTGCGTCTTGGCGGTTCATAAAAAAAAGTAATATTCACTACAGTCCGTACTGCCGATAAACCTCACTAGCAGCACGATGCAGCAACGAGTGACGCCAAACCAGAGATTTAAGGTCATCAGCATAACCACCGCCGATAACGCAGGCAACAGGGTAACCAGCAGCAACACAGGTACTCAAAACCTGCATTTCTCGGCGGAAGATCCCACTGTCAGTTAAAGCTAATTTTCCCAGACGATCGCCTACATGAGGGTCAACACCTGCATCGTACAAAACTAAATCAGGCTTGACTTCTGACAATAAATCTGGTATGTATATTGCCAAAGTTTGCAGATAAGCATCATCCTCCATCCCCACCGGTAAGGGGACATCCAAGTCGCTTCTTTGCTTTGTACCAGGGAAATTAACTTCACAATGCATAGAGAAGGTAAAAACGCTATCGTCTGCTTGGAAGATAAAAGCAGTACCATCTCCTTGATGAACATCCAAATCCACAATCAGAATTTTGCGGACAAGACCGAGTTTTTGCAACACATGAGAGGCGATCGCCAAATCATTGAAAATGCAAAAACCAGACCCATAACTGGGAAAGGCGTGATGAGTACCGCCAGCAGTATTGCAAGCTAAGCCGTGAGTTAGTGCCAGATTGGCAGTCAGAATAGTACCACCTACTGCCACACAGGTGCGATTTACCAGTGCGCGACTCCACGGCAACCCTATGCGCCGTTGCGCTTTGGCGTCGAGCGTCCCTTCACAGTAAGCTTGAACGTAGTCTGAAGTGTGAACTAACTCTATCAACTCTTGTGGTGGGCGTGAGGGTGTGTGAAATTGTTCTGGTTGCGCGACACCATCAGCTAACAGCAGTTCGTAAAGTTGCCGGAACTTGGGCATCGGGAAGCGATGACCTTCAGGTAATGGGGCAACGTAGTCGGGGTGGTAAATAATTGGCAAGTCCATGTATTAATTTTGAACCGCCAAGACGCCAAGGACGCCAAGAATTTAGGAACGAGGCATGTAGAGACGCGAAATTTCGCGTCTCTACAAGTGGACTAAGCATTGTTCTAGGACTTTTGCTGTAAGCTACTTGGCGGCGCTAGAGGCGGTTGAGGGAGAATGGGGAGTTACTCAGGAAGAACTGAAAAAAGTGTTGCGGTTGCTGTGGAGTCATTCCCGGACAGAACAAAACGAGTTTGATCTGATTTGGGAGTCAGTTACATCAGACACCTCGAAAGCCGACTCTCAACAATTGCCCTCAAAACCTGCGCCTGAACCACCACCAGAACGAACAGAAGAACCGCTACTATCCACATCCCCCGATCAAAAGGTTTTATTCTAGCACGATATGCCAAAGAAAAGTTAGCTCAGTTAGAACTATTA
>CAZZXJ010000222.1:5588-9153 GCA_964657905.1 uncultured Stigonema sp. | reverse complement strand
GTATTGGTATATAATGCAATAATGCACCCAAAGCTCATTCAAAAAATGAATAAGTGATTGTTCGATGAGCGGATTAATTTTCAATTATTTGACAGCGACTGACCAAACAGGCACCTTTGCAGGGGGGATGGGGAAATAAAAAGGTACAAGCCCCTAAATTCATTTATGGAAAAAAGAAAATATGTCTGATCGAGACACGTAGTGCAAGAAATACTACGTCCTTGCAAATGCGCGAATCCATTCATGGATGGGGTTTCCCCCCTGCCCCCCATCCCCCTGCCCCCCTGCCTCTTCCCTGACAAACATAGGACAGACAGATAGTGTTATGCAGTAGTAGTGATCTTGGTCTTCGTCAAGCTAGTTTTGGTAAAATCATCTTCAGGGGTAAGTAGCAGACCGCGTAAAGTCAGTTCGGGTGCTGTGTAACTTTTTTTCGATTGTTTGTGGTTGGTTTGGTTCATTTTCAATTTCCTTATTGTTGTTGCGCTTATTTGGATTAATCTGTAGGGTGGGCATTGCCCACCAACTGCAACTAGGCGGCATAGCCCTACCTACATGAGATTCTTTGTAGAGACGCGATCGCTTCTACGGATATGACCTAGGGGTTTTCAACTCTAGGTGGTATTTACTCCTATGCTTGACTGGAGCTATTCATTTTCTGATAAGATGCCGCAACTTCTTCATAAATCTTTAACAGCTTGTTTTTGGAAGCCGCTTCATCGTAATTCTCGACAATGAACTGTCTTCCTATTGCTAAGTGATTTTCTCGCTCTGAGGAAGGACTATTCACTATTTCGACTAGTGCTTCTGCCAAAGCGGCGGGCTTGTGAGGCTCTACTACAGTGCAAAACTTTTCAACAAAGGTATTCCGATAAGCTGGTAGGAGAGCAGTAATCACTGGTCGTTCAGAGGCGACAGCTTCTACAAAGGTTGAAGGAAAAGCATCGGTGATCGGGTAATTGATCACCACATGCGCAAAGGAGTATGCTGTCGGCATCATCTCAAGTGGTACTGGGGGTAACCAGCGAATATTCTGCTCCATCCCAAGTTCCTTTGCCTTGGAATCGAAGAAGTTGTAATATTCCTTGACTTCCTGCAAGGAGTTAGTACGTCTGTACTTTAAAAAAGTCAGTACTGTCGGTTTCTGGAAATGTGGATAAGCCAGTGCATAGGCTTCTAAGATTTGGTGATGATTGTAAAGTTTACTCCACCCACGAGGGGAGAGTAGCACTGTCGTTTCCTCCGTAACATCCAGAGATCGCCGCCATTGAGCTACATACTTTGCTGGTTGGGGGCAAAAATTTTCTGTTTTCGTCCCTAAGTGTAATAACTCTACCCGTTGAAATTGGTTCATCCATGGCTGGCATTTTTCTGCCAGACCTGGTGCCTCCACAATGAGCATATCAGCAGTTTTGAGCATAGTGCGTGCCTCTTTACTAAGAAGCTGGTTTTGCACTTGTTCAGTTTCTATCAGAGAATTTAAACTGCCCCAAGCAGAGCACACAAGGGGGTGCAGGTCGGCAAGAGCGCAACACTCAGCGCCAAAGAACATTCCATGGACGTGTATAATATCTGGCTGGAATTTTTTGGCGATCGCACGCAACTGTGAAGCTGCTGTCCATAAGAGCAACTGGTGCGTTATCTCATCTTTCGGTAACTCGCCTGTAAGTTCATGAAAATTAACTAGTTCTAGAGTAAAGGGTACATAGCCGTAATTTTTGGGAGTTTCCTTTGAAAGTTGAAAGGGGTTATGGGGACAAAGTAGCCAAACCTGGTGACCAGCCTCAAGCGCCCAATTTAAAGTGCGTATCATGGCAATGCCCCCAGAAGCAACCATCAGTATGCGCATATTCAGTTAACCTCTCTTATAAATGGGGAATGAGTAGGGGCGGGGTCACCCCGCCCTTACAGAAGTCGGGAATACGTGGCTTTTATTAGCCGTCAATCCCTATATGACAAAATTGGTGTTTTAATGGTGACTATTTAAAGAATTAGTGACTTCAACCAGTTTATGTTTAACTAATTTCTCAATGTAGTTCAGCAAGTCTTGTTGTAACTGCTGTGAATCCACATCATACTCTTCTAAAAGGGTGTTATAAGCCGCCTGGATGGATTCTGACTCAGTCAGTACCCAAAGCATATGTGTCCCAACCTCATTTTGATTGAAATATTCTTGACTTTGAGTATGTGCCAAAGCCGACTTTCCTTGCAATTCTTGAACTAGGACTTCTTTTGCCAGAGTAACTTTTTGATTAAGTGCAATTGTCATTCCTCACCTCCATTAGTCAGTGAATTTTTACGCAAACAAAGCCTGGAAAATTTGCTACTTTCTTCCGACATTTTTCGGCGCTAAAAAATAGTAATCCCTATAATATAGGGAACATTTCCACCAACTTAATAAAGAGAATTTCGTTGGTTGTTTTATTTTTTAGCTATTGGTAGAGGAAGCACCTTCTAACAAATCTTTTTTAAATGCAACAACAGTAGATTTCACTTCTGTTGAATACACCAATACTCAAATTTTGCACCTGAAATCACATAGCCTGCAAATCAATTTGCACAGTGACTAGCCCTCGTCCTCGCGCATAGGACTGGAAGAAGTATTCAGTCCACTTAAATGGCTAGAACTCAGCTATTGGCATTAAAAATACGTATCAATTGTTAATATAGATGATAGCGAAAAAATATTAACCATTTCTAATTATTATTTACACAAATTTTACATAAAATTTAAATAAAATTCATTCTTTCGCTGATTTTATTTACTGATTTAAGACTTAGGATTTAGAGAAATAGTCAAGTAAGTAGATCGGCGTAAATCATTAAAGGTTTGTAGTAAGTGCTTTAGCGCTAAAGCGCTTACTACGAGCAAATTTAGCTATCTTCACATTTCTTTACATAGTTTGGTTTATTATCGCCTGCTTACTTATGCAGTGGGATGAGTCTCTAAAAATATTCCTCCCCTACTACCCCTACTCCTCTCCCTATCTCCCTCGCGGGTAGTGTACACTACAAGGGGTGCCCCAGCAAACTTGCCCAGAGGGTAGATTACTAAAAACACTGCTACGAGCGCCAATCACGGCATTAGCCCCAATTTCTACTCCAGGGCCAATGAAGCTATCTGCTGCAATCCATACGCCATTACTAATGCTGATACTGGCTGTTTTCAATCCAAAGGCTGGATCATTCATATCATGGCTACCAGTACACAAATAACTTTTTTGGGAAATTACGCAGTGTTCACCGATGCTAATATAGTCAAGACTATATAAAACTACGTCATCTCCAATCCAGCTGTAGTCGCCAATGGAGATTTTCCAGGGATAAGTGAAGCGGGCGGTGGGTCGAATTAAGACACCTTTACCAATGCGAGCACCAAACAAACGCAGCAAGGCGCAACGCAGATTATTGAGCGGGTGAAGAGTCAGGGGAAAGGCGATCGCCTGTACAAACCACCATAACAAAATATACCAACCTGTACGTCCCCTGTCAAACCAGGATTGGTCATACTTGCGTAAATCTACAAATCGGTCATTGGTCATTGGTTGTTAGTTGTTAGTTGTTA
>CAZZXJ010000222.1:4559-5578 GCA_964657905.1 uncultured Stigonema sp. | reverse complement strand
CCACTAACCACTAACCACTAACTCTCTTCTACGTTGCTGTTTGCTCAATTTTTTGGGGGAGGGATGGTGGCGTATCGACTGTGATGGATGTGGTATTTAGTTGACCGCCACAGTTACGTAATTCATAGAGTTTGACTCCTATTTGATATTCATATTGGCTTAAAAGCCGTGCATAAATATATCCAGCTTTGCCATCTAAAAAACCACGCTGAATGATGTAGAACAAAATAAACCTTAAAAAGGGTTTAAATGGTAGCCGTACCCATACTTTTTTCAAAAAGCGCTTGCGTTGCACGGCATCGCCAAAGATATTTGCGCCAATGGTACCGCTGTCATCTTTAAGAGTAAGTAGATTGAGATAAACACGGGCTTCCCAGTTAGAATAGCGGTTGTGTCGTTCTATCCAGTGGTAAAGGTCGCGGAAGTCTTCGTGGATCATATCGTTTTTCAGATATCCGGCTTTCTCTGATAAAATAACGTGTTCGTGAACTTCGTTATCTCCAGTATTGGGAATTCCGTCGGTGTGCAGGTTTTCGTAGCGACCTTTTTTGTGCTTAAATAAACGCAGATTCCAATCGGGATATTTACCGCCGTGGCGAATCCATTTACCTAAGAAAAACACACGGCGGTTGAGGTAGTAACCATTGTATTCGGCATTTTGAATTGCTTGGGCAATTTCTGACCACAGTTCGGGGGTAATGCGCTCATCACAATCGACTATTAGTACCCATTCATTGCGGAAAGGTAGGTTATCTAAAGACCAATTTTTCTTTTTCGGCCAGCGACCATTGAAGTGGAATTGTACGACATTTGCACCGCAATTTTTAGCAATTTCGACGCTTCTGTCACTACTTTGAGAATCCACTACAAATACTTCGTCAGCTATCTGGACGCTCTCTAGGCAAGCTGGTAAATTTACTTGCTCGTTTTTTGCGGGAATGAGTACGGAAACTGGTATTTTGGATGACATATATTATATAGTTGATAGTTGTTTAAAGCTATTAACAATTAACAATTAA
>CAZZXJ010000222.1:0-4549 GCA_964657905.1 uncultured Stigonema sp. | reverse complement strand
AATTAACTCTTTTTTGATGTGGATATAAGACCTTGGATAGCCGCGTTTAAGTAACCAATCTGACCATAGGCATACACTAGTTTGTCAAAACGTTCTGCTGGATCGGGAAAATATTGCAATGCTTTATATAAGCCACGCAAAAACCGTTCGCTACCGCGCTGCAACTGACCTATACCATCTTTGCCAGCGAGTTGTTCTCGATAACACTCACTGATACCTTGCCACCAACCTCGATCAAAAAACCAGGAACGTTTGAGACGTTCAGGGGAGACATTGTGAGCAACCAAGGCGTTGGGAAGATAATAGACTTGCCAACCTCTTTGCAGGGCAAGTTCGGTCATTTGCAGTTCTTCATTTGATAATAATTTTTTGCCGACTCGACCGAGATGAGTATCAAAACCTCCTATTTCTTCCCAGAACCGGCGGCGTATAGAGTAATTTAAGCCTCTGGGGGTTAAACCGGGATTATCTATATAAACCATACTTTCGCCCAAGTCGTATGCACCTAAATTGGCAGCTAATCCTGTTGATAGCCAGTGTGGAGGTTGGACTCCCTGAGGCCACAACAAGGTAACTTTGCCACCTGCGATCGCCAGTTTAGAGTTATTTTGATAAGCAGAATATAAGGCTCGCAGCCAGTTAGCGTTAGCTACTGCATCATCATCAAGGTATGCCAGAATTTCACCACAAGCAACTTTCGCGCCAGTGTTGCGAGCAACCGATAGACCGATCACAGGTTCAAAGACATACTTGAGGCGGGGATTTTGGGTTCTTTGTTCTACGACTTGGCGAGTGCGATCGCTCGATCCATTATCCACTACCAGTATTTCAAAGCCATCAGCAAAATCCTGCGTCAAAAGGCTATCTATAGCAGCGCCTAAATAGGTATCTCGATTGTGAGTACAGATAATGGCAGAGATTTGCGTGTTTGGCATAAGATTGCTAATTGTTAATTGCTCATTGGTGATTGTTCCATTAGCCATTAGCTATTAGCTATTAGCCAATCTCCAATCAAGTGGTCGCTGCTCTTAGGCTAATCTAGACCAAAATTGCCGACTCACCAACCGAGTTTTTTCGGATATCTACTTTAAATCTTCAATCTGGTAATTTTTTATACTTTACGGAGACTGGATGTGGCTGTGCAAAACCACCAGGGTTTCAGCAAGTTGAGTTAGGCGTGTTTCTAAATATTGCTTGCGTCCTAAGAATTGGCGCAGCTTTTGGTAACGAGCGATCGCCATACTGACGCTGGGGACTTGATCCGCTGGACAAGGACGCGACCACACTTGACCAGAAGCATCTAAACCACACAGACGGTATCCAGCACGGGGGGATTGACAAGATACTTTTTCTTCTTGCGTCGCGCAAATTTCTTCTACGTAGTCCATCAGGCGGTCTACTTCTGCATGGCGCAGTGTTGCTGTTGCTCCTGGTTCTGGTTCTTTGTCATGGGACTCTAGCCAGCCATTGACAATCGGCCCTTCTAAGTAAATATCCTGAATTTGCCGGATGATTTTTTGCAGTTCTACCTGCCAAGATGTAACTTTTTCCTGAATCTCTTGCAAAAGATTCATCGCCAATGCTGGGTTAGCTCCATTGCGATGGCTAGTAAGGCTGGGAGTTTTCAACTTGGGTAGGCTTGGTACTTTGCCACCAATCTCTTGTGCTGGAAAGGTCTGCACAGAAGGATTTTGAGTCAGGAAATTCTGTTCTGACAATTCCTCAGGAAGCTCTGACTCTGACGGCAAAGGAACATCTGCTGTACATTCTTGTGTTCCTACACTGATCCGAAACGAGAAAGACCGCTTTGTCGAACTACTTTGTTCGGTAGCGTTCGTCATGTCGCGAGTTCCCAAATCATGTAGAGTTGCCTCAATGCGTTTTATACCTGCTTTCATAACGGTGATCTCGAAAGTGTGTGCCTTATGGTGTTGTCGTCAGGAGTCAGGAGTCAGGAGGAGCCAGCGCTGTAGGAGGGTCTCCCTCCGTAGGCGACTGGCGTTCAGGAGTCAGGAGCTAGAATGGTTCCTATGTGACTGGTAGATGGCTAGTTAGTCAAAGCCTCGTCCTTGAGCGGAGGAATCCTGAGTATTCAGGACCCAGCCGCGAGATCTGTTGTCAGTTACCAAGAATCACTGACTCCTGACTTCTGTAGAGACGCGATATATCGCGTCTCTACAACTCCTGACTCCTTTCATCTGTAGCTGCATCAGCAATGCTGGTGCTTGTTTTATCTATTAAAAGTTATATAGGTAGAAAAACTCATCCGTGAAATGAACAATTCTTGTGAAAGATTGCAACCCTTATCAATACTAAGATACTCAGGAAACGTTTGTGAGTAAACTCTTTTTGGTAACAGGACCTGCACGCTCTGGTAAAAGTGAATGGGCAGAAACTCTGGCTAGCCATTCACACAAAGCGGTTGTTTATGTAGCAACGGCTACTCTTGACTCAGGCGACAAAGAGTGGCAGCAACGCATTCAACAACACCAACAGCGTCGTCCCCAAGACTGGCTAACATTGGAAGTGCCAGAACAATTATCTGCTACCCTTGCTGAGGCGAAGCCAAATACCTGCCTTTTGGTTGATTCTTTGGGAACTTGGGTAGCTAATCTCTTGGAACAAGACGAGGTTAGCTGGCAAAATACGGTCCAGGAGTTCTTGGAAACGGTGCAGCTGGTTGCTGCCGATATGATTTTTGTTGCTGAAGAAACTGGTTGGGGAGTTGTGCCAGCTTATCCTATTGGTCGAAAGTTCCGCGATCGCCTAGGTTCCTTGGTGCGCTATTTGGGTGCTATCTCCCAAGATGTTTACTTGGTGACTGGGGGTCACGTTCTGAATCTCAGTCTCCTTGGTTCCCCCTTGCCAGGAAAAGACGTTCCGTCGGAACGTCTGTACCAAAGTAGGCATGAGGGATAGTAGGGGCAGGGTTCCCCCGCCCCTACCCCCGCCCTTAAGGGAATGGGGGGAGAAAATTCTTAATTTCTTATTTAATATTTCCAATCCAAAATCCCCAATTGAAAATTTAAAATAGAGCTATGGCATCACAACAAGAAGTTAAACAATACTTGGCTTACTGGTTCCAACTAGGTAAGAAAGTTGTGTTCGGTAATGGGGAGGTACGCTTGTTGCCTCAACAGGTGATTAAAGGCGATCGCTATAGTGACGAGTTTGAAGAGTGCTGGCAAAAAATTATCTCTCCTGAGGCAGGTGACTGTTATCTAGAAGGTACGCAAGAAACCATTGAGCAACTGCTGACAGCTGCTTGGGAGGTGAATCAGTGCGCTCGTTGCACCATGCCAGTACCTGTGAGCAACGTGGGTATGCCACCGGAATTATGTCCCTGCAATGATTTATCTAACTGGCCTAATACAGAACTGCCACAACCGCGAAGTCCAGTTAACACTAAAGACCAACTGACGGCAATCCGCGATCGGCTTTTGGGAACTTAAATTTTACATTTACCATAGATCTAATACCATCTGCGTGACAGCAATCTTAAGGAAGATGCGGATAATGGATAGCTTTTTAAGGGGCTAGGGGGGATCTGCCTCGGGATGAACATGGCGTTCCCGTACCGTATTGACCGTTGCTGCATGTGATACGAGTAAGTAGGTCGGCGTGAATAATTAAAGGTTTGTAGTAAGCGCTTACTACGAGCCAATTTAACTAACTTCACATTTCTTTACATAGTTTGGTTTATTATCACCTACTTACTTATTTTTGTCTTTACTGACAGGTTGCAGATTCTCAATAAAGGGTAGGTGGGCAGTGCCCACCCTACGAAATTATAGCCTTTTTGTTGCTCTGATTTTCGCAACAAGATGCTGAGGCAAGATAGGAGTTTAGTTGAGATAAAAAAGTTTATTTTTTTGCTTAACAATTTGGACTAGGTGATTTACAATATCTTTATCAGCCAGTTGTAATTATTCGTGCTAAATACATCTATGTATTTTTCTGAAATAGCAATGTCGTGTTCGTGAAGTTGTTATTTCTAAATTTGGTAACTAAGTTGGCAGTTTTAACCAATGCCATGTCTACCCTTTGCCAGATATCGTATTAATCAAGCGAGCAGTTAAGGAGCCTACAAGAGGCAAATAACTGGAAGCCAAAATTAACTAGATTGCAACTTAGGAGTGACTTACCATGGAAGCTAACGAAAAAATTTCTTTGTTCAACGAAGTAACAACAGAAGAATCTGCTACCGTCAGCGGTGGTGCAAATGTTAACTTCGATTTGAATTCTTACCTATTCCGCATCGGTGCTGGTGCAATCTTTGATGGTGGATTAACTACCAACGTAGTTAACTTGGCATTCCAAGGTTCAATCTTTACTCAGTCATAATCCAACCATCGCAAGGATTGGTGATTCTGGCTAACTCAGAAATCTCTGAGAAATGACTCAGGAAATAGGGTGACTCCATGTAGTGGAAAATCTTATTTAATGTGTCGGCACTTTTAGATATGTTCATCGTGGCAGCCATCAAAACGATGAGCATACCACATCAAATCAAACTCATTATTACTGCGGAGTGACTTACCATGGAAGC
>CAZZXJ010000221.1:0-9284 GCA_964657905.1 uncultured Stigonema sp. | reverse complement strand
GACTTCAGTCCTTGCTTTTTAGTGCCAGAGGACTGAAGTCCTCACTACAAACTTACTTTCGGTTATTTAACCGGACGTGATATAAAACCAAAACCCTTCATCTATTTATTTAATAGATGTAAGTGCAATCAACTTATGCACTTTGCGCTTATGGGGCATAAATGAAAGATGGCTGAAACATGCGTGACAGTCTAATGAGGCTTAATTCCAGCACAGAGAACGCCACCCTCCTGCAAAGCATGCATTTGTACATTTGTCCTCAGATAATCGCTTACCCAACCACAACTGTAGGTCAATAGCTGATCGAAATCTACAACACGATCCAAATCCCACAGAATCACTGTGTGATCATCACTTGCCGAGGCAATTGTTTTACCGTCGGGACTAAAAGCAACACTCGAAACTATATCGTTATGACCCTTAAGAGTGGTGAGTAATTTTCCATCCCGTGTCCAGAGTCCGACCGTCTTGTCGTCACTTGACGAGGCAATTATCTGACCATTAGGACTGAACGCAACTCCAAAAACTTCACTGTTATGACCCTTGAGGGTGGTGAGTAATTTTCCATCCCGTGTCCAAAGTTTGACGGTTTTGTCCCAACTTGCCGAGGCAATTGTATTACCGTCAGGAGAGAAAGCTACTGATCTAACCTCAGCGCTATGACCATTAAGGGTAGTAAGCAACTTTCCGTCCAGAGTCCAGAGTTTGACCGTCTTGTCCCGACTAGCCGAGGCAATTGTATTACCGTCGGGACTAAAGGTCACTCCCCAAACCTGATCTTTATGACCCTTTAAAGTGGTAAGCAACTTTCCGTTCCTTGTCCAGAGTCCGACCGTCTTATCGTCACTCGCCGACGCAATCATCCTACCGTCAGGACTGAACGCAACTGCGTTAACCACAGCATCATGACCTTTGAGGGTGGTAAGCAATTTTCCGTTCCGCGTCCAGAGTTTGATTGTCTTGTCCCGACTCCCTGTGGCAATCATTTGACCGTCAGGAGAGAACGCCACTCCCCAAACCCCAGCGCCATGTCCTTTCAGGGTGGTAAGTTCAGTGCCATCTCGTCGCCAGAGTTTGACTGTCTTATCTTCACTAGCCGAGGCGATCATCTGACCGTCAGGAGAGAACGCTACTCCCCAAACTCTTTCACTATGACCATTGAGGGTAGTAAGCAACTTTCCGTGCACTTTCCAAAGTCTGATTGTTTTGTCGCTACTTGCCGAGGCAATCGTCTGACCGTCAGGAGAGAACGCAACTCCCCAAACTATATCGCTATGACCATTGATGGTGGTAAGCTTAGTGCCATCTCTGTTCCAGAGTCTGACCGTTTTGTCCCGACTTGCCGAGGCGATTGTTTGACCATCAGGACTGAACGCAACTCCGTAAACCCTACTGCCACTGTTATTAATGGTGGTGAGCAACTTTCCATCTCGGTTCCACAGTTTAACCGTCTTGTCCAAACTTGCCGAGGCAATTGTCTGACCATCAGGACTGAAAGCTACAGCGTTCACCTTATCCTTATCATTAAAAGTGCGTAGCAGCAGACCGTTGGGCAACCAAAGTTTGACCGTCTTGTCCCAACTTGCCGAAGCTACAATCTGACCATCAGGGCTGAAAGCTACTGACTTAACCTCAGCGCTATGACCATTGAGGGTACGTAGCAGCACACCGTCCCGCGTCCAGATTTTGACTGTGTTGTCGTCACTTGCCGAGGCAATTGTCTGACCATCAGGACTGAAAGCTACGGCGCTAACCCGATCGCTATGACCATTAAGGGTGTGAAGCAGCACACCCTTGGGCGTCCAAAGTTTGACCGTCTTGTCCCCACTCGCCGAGGCAATTGTCTGACCATCAGGGCTGAAAGCTACTCCGTAAACTCGATCACTATGACCATTGAGGGTGCGTAGCAGCGCACCGTTGGGTCGCCAGAGTTTGACTGTCTTGTCGTCACTTGCCGAAGCAATCATGCTACCTTCAGGACTGAAAGTAACTTGGTTAACTTTATCACTATGCCCTGACAAGCGGTTGTACTCATCTGCCCGATAAATTGCCTGCCGTAGCACTGATTCAACCTGAGTCTGGGTGTCGGCGGGGGCGGCAATACCTAGCATTTGTAGTTTTTGCCTCGCTCTCAGTGCTTCTATGAGCGCATCTAATCTTTTATTGGAGGTAAAGAGCGCTTCTGAGGATGTACTAATTGCTTGGATCTCCCTGATGTTTGCTTTGCGCCATTGCCACAAAGCTACCCCAGCTAAACTCAAGGCTAACACCAAACCACCAGTTAGCAATGATATGCTAAGTTGCCGCCTGCCCTTCTGCTTGTTGATCTCATGCTCCCGAAGTTCCAAAGAGAGCTTAATGAAACATCTCTCCCCTGAACTCAGTTCCTCTAGGCGTTTGGGTTGCCAATATTCTGCGTCTGCTAGGGGCTTTCCTCGCAATAGTGCCCCTTCATCCTTACCGCTATTTTCCCATTGACGGATTGCCGCCCGCAACTGGTCTTGCCACCGACGAAAATCACCGTCAATTTGCATCCAAGACTCCAAACGTCCCCAGCTTTTAATCAGTGCCTCATGCACGATTTCCACTGTTTCTTCGTTCGTGGACTCGTTGCGGTTTGTGATCACTAGACGGGAAGACGCCAAGCGCGTCACCAAATCCCAGTTTTCTGGCTTCACCTCATCACGAGTCGCTAATCTCCGGGTAGCCTCTGCATCTTCCCCTAAACGCACCAACTGCATAAACACCTGCTGCGCCCTACCTCGATCTGCCTCATGTAGCTGGGTATACACAGCCTCTGCGTGCGTACCCACAGCCTCCTCCACACCCCCAATTTCAAAGTAAGCCTGATGCGTTAGCCACCCACTCTGGTGTTTTGACCACAGCTGCGTCAAGGCAAACTCCAGCAACGGCAAACGACCTGGCTGACCATTCACTGCATTAATCAGTTTATTTGTCAACCCATCCTCTAGCTCTACTTGCATTTGTGACGCAGGCTTTTCAATCGCTAACTGCAATTCCTCACGGCTCATCGGACCAAGGTTCTGGACTGCTCCCTGCAAAGCATCGCTTAAGGGGCGGTAAGAAAGGGCATATCCGTAAAAGTCAGCTCTTAAGGTAGTCACTAGGGTAAACGCTGGAGCTAATCTTACGGCTTTGAGCAATCCATCCAAAAAAGGCTGGCGTTCCGACTCCAGACATTGGGTGTAGAGTTCCTCAAACTGGTCGGCTATCAGTACTAAACGAGTGCCAGGGTTGTGCTGCACAAGCCTTTCAATGATTTTGTATAAAGCTGAGTCATCTTGCTTTATGGCGGCGGCTAATTCCATCTCAACTAAACGGCAGGCAAATTCATCTTCTTGGGGGTGCAACAGAGGAGCGATCGCCACTGCCAAGGCATCAATTGGATTGTTCCCGGGACGAAACGAGACAATCTGCCACAGCACTTGAGTGTCTTGCCGCAAATGGGGAATTAACCCAGCAAACACCACACTAGACTTACCACTTCCACTTGGACCTACCACAGCAACCAACGGCTTTCTTTTCACCGCCGTCACTAAATCCTGAGTGAACTGCGATCGTCCAAAAAATAGGTGTGCATCTGACTCGCGAAAGGCAAATAGACCGCGATACGGACAAGGAGGAATCCCGCCTAAGTTGAGCCAAGTCGGCGGATTTACTGCCGGATTAAGACAAATCACTGGCAGCCAAGAAGCACCGGGAAAGTCATTCTCTATACCTTGTAACTTCCTGCGTGCTTGCTGCACTGCTAGGTACAAAGAAAGTCGCTCGACTGCAAAAGCCAAAAGAAAATGCTGAAAAAATTGCTCTGCCACCAGATTCGGTACTGGCTCCCGCATGACAATCACAGCAGGAATATTTAATTTCTCCAGAGCCGAAGCCAATCCTAGCCCATCGCAGGAGTTAAAAATAGCCAAGCCCAAACCTTTCTCAATGGCGGCTTTGAGAGCTTCCTCTAACTGTTCAATCGTCAGGCTGTTATTTGTCTTATTCTCATTAATATAAATCCGACCTGTCTCACCCTCAGTTTGACTATGACCGGCAAAAAACAGCATGTCCCACCCGGCTTCGTCCCAAAGTAACGTGTTTAAATCAGCCCTTGAAGGGTTGACAATAAATATAACTTCTGCATCTTTTATTCTATGGAGAAAGTCGATTTCTGTATTGAGATCAATACCTTTGCTATTGCCTAGAACCGCCAAGATTCTAACTTTTTTTCTGTTGACTGTAGGCCCTTTTGAGGCTAGGCGACGTTTATACTCTGGGCTAGACAGTGCCATTTCTGCTCTTAGATAATCCTGATAGAAATCGCTGCGATGCCAGGGTAATCGCCGCACCAAGTCATCGTTGGTTTCCAGAATCACCCGAATTTCTTCTGTTGGGTCTAGTTGACTACGCAACTGCCGACTAATATTAAGATACTCCTCAGATCTGAGCCACCGATTCATGCCTTCTTGTAACTTCAGGCTTAAATCATCGAAACTTTGCCCAGAGACGTTAGTGATACCAACAGAATCAATTTCCAGTTCCTCATCATCTTCTAAGCGCAACTGGGAACGCAGGTGTTTACGAACACACAGAGCCTGATAAGTTAACTGCCAATTTCTGTAGAGTTCAACTAGAGTTGGTGCTGCGGGTAAGCTGCCAATAAATTGCTCTGGAAGGGGATGATCTGCTATCCACAACTGAGCGGTAACTCTAGGAAATCCATTGTGCAAGTCACCGCTTCCCGAATTGATGACAACTGTCTTGCTCATTTGAAGATGCACTCAGCTTTGCAACGACGCTGTGATCTACAAGTTTAAGTCATAGCGTTTCGCATTTTCTCTCCACACAATATATATTGCGACTGATGCCGCAAATAACAATTTTCTTTAACGAACCGCTAAGACAAGGCAGTGCGTTGGTGAGGCAGCGAGCAGTACGTCCTTTGTTTTTCCCCGAATTTCGCCCGCAGGGAAACCCTCCTTGCGACTTCTCTTCTCTAAATGCTTATTTTATAAGCTGGTCATGACTTGAGCTAACTCATGAGATAAATCAACCCTAGATTCTTGTTGCTTTTTAAATAAAACACCTGCCAAAAAGTAATAATCGCCCGAATAAAATGCCATTGTGTTTTTTCGTAACTCTTCTATTTGTTTTTTTACTTTTGGCTCAGAACTGTAGTAGCCGAATTTCAAAGGTAAGACCATAAAATTATTAACAGAGTAACCGTTTGCTTTGGCATGATTAATTGTACTTTTTGGATTAGAGTAACTAGATACCAAAAGTAACACGTTGTCATAATTTAGTGACAAAAGTTCATTAGTAATTGTGGCTCCATCTAATCCACCAAATAATAGTGGCATATAGATATCTTTATCGGGTGCAGGCAGATAGGGTGGATTAGCTACAAGATATTTAGCTTTGGGTTTAGAAGACTCAAGCAGACACGAATTATAAATTACGTATTTATTACCAAGATTATATTCATCGATATTTGAATTAGCAACTTTCCAGGCAGAAGTGTTTAATTCAAACCCATGTATCACTCCATCAAATTTGTTTTTAAGTAACGAATTAATGACAGGCCTACCATCCCCTGAACCAAATTCAACAACGCTTTCAAAATTATGACAATTCCTCAAAACAAAATTTCCTAAACAATTTGAGTAGAAATTAGATTCTTCCGGGCAAAAAAAGATATCTTTCATTTGACTACAATTATCCTCTAATTTCATTAATTTGAATATGGGGCAGACAATCCGATAACTACCTGCAATAAGCCAAGAAAATATTGTTCCTTTAGCAGGCAATTCGTTACTAAAGGAATGATCAATTAAAAAATGATGACGGTTCTTAAGGGTGCTGCAATACCATCTTCCTTAGGGAGTCAGAAGTCAGGAGTCAGGAGTTCTCAAGATTCTGACTGTTGGACGCCAGTCATCTGGGCGTGGGGAACCAGCCGCAGAGTGCTGGTTCCTCCTGACTCCTGACTCCTTTTGTTTAGGTGTATTTAACTCATTTAAGAATCGCTATAATTTGTAATTTTTAATCTTTTAGATTTATTGCACTGGTGAGGCGGCTTCTGCTTCACGTATTGAGTGCACAACAGCAATGGCGGCACGATCGCCCAAGAGTTTTTCCTGGTCGTACCCCAGTAGCAGTTCCCAAGCATCATTTGGGTACATTTCTGCCAAAGGCAAAGCGACATCGTCCAACATCCAGCGACCGTGACGTTCATCTTCCCTGATGTGCAATTCCCAATAACCCATCGCCGCTTCCGATAGTTCTAGTCGCTGTGCTGCTGCAAGGTAGTTTCTGTAAGCCGCAGGTCCCGCCACCTCAAAGTAGGTTAACCCACCACTATAGCGTAGGAAATGGCGCTTGCATTCAGTCAGTAGGAAGTTATGATTGTCACAAGCAAGCACCTGCCAAGGGACTAAATCAAAGTATCCCTCTGGTGCTGTATTCATCCCAAATTCAGCCAGCATTTGGGCAAAAAATGTAGAGTGCTTGCGAGAGAAGCGACCGTTGCCATACTCTTCTAGCAGTACTCGTACCAAGGTACACTGTACTTGATTAGCCGCCCCACCCAGAATGCGGGAAAGACGACTGCCTTCCACTAAACCGTCAAACGACCCAATAGCTAGCAAATGACGGTAGCCAGCCTCAGTCATTTTCTCACGAATGTAGCGACTGTCAACAGACAAAGGCGGATCTAAATCGGCAACAACACGCTCACTCAGAGCTTGCTTAACATCCAATTTTTTTAAACCTGCCACATCTATTTGTGCCAGTTCCCACTCTTGCCAAGCTGCCTCAATGTGGTCGCGTACTTTGTGTAAGTAAAGCGATCGCTCGTTGCTGTAATGCCGCAGATCGTCATACCAAAAAAGGTTTAGCCGATTAATGCGATAAAGTATGCGCTGGAGAAAACGGTGAGCTTGTGAATCACCGGAACCGTTTTGGTAAGCTGCACAAATTGCTGATTTGAGTGCGCCTTCAAAATCACTGGCGATCTGGGCTACTGCATCCAGTTTCTTGTCTAGGTCTTCTATTGCCAGCAGTTCTATAAATTGCTGCTCGGCATTTTCGTAGTTAGTAGCTGTTATTTCCTCTTTTTGCGGACTATTTTCTGCTGCAAGAGCGAGGGGTAACATAACTAAGTTGCTGTGCATTGGATGTTTGGTTGCTAAGAAGGCGTGAAATTATTTCCACCTATAATCCCTACATTTCCATTGAGTAGCGTTCTGTACCTCTCCCCTCGGTTATAAGTATAAAGAAAAAATTAAGCGCTCTGAGAAAGATTCAGCCTAGAGGAACACAGAAGAAAAATTAAAAATGCAAATTTTTTTAATTTTTAATTTTTAATTTTTAATTAATTCCCCTGCTCTTTACTTCGGCGTTTGAGTGATTGCCCTACTTGGGGGAATCTGTTCAATGCTAATCAGAGCTTCCATCACCGACTTAGCAATTGGTGCGGCGACAGTACCACCATAGGCATTTTTTCCTTTCGGTTCATCCACCAATGCCAACACTACATAGCGGGGCGATTCCGCTGGTAATATGCCCAAGAAGCTGGTGATGTAAGCACCGTTGATATAGCCACCATGACCGGCTATTTGGGCTGTGCCGGTTTTACCAGCGATGCGATACCCCGGAATTTGTGACGCCTTTCCAGTTCCTTCATCGACCACAGTTTCCATCATTTTTACTACCTTTTGGGTTGTCAGGGGTGAGAAAATTTGGCGTGGTACTGCGCGAGTTGGTGAATAATGCATCTGCCCTTTGGTATCCATGAGCGCCTGAACGACATGAGGTGTGACCAATTTGCCGCCATTGGCTAATGCCCCAATCATTTGCAGAAGTTGCAATGGTGTTAAGGAAAAGCCCTGACCAAAGGCGGTAGTTGCTGCTTCAACTGGTGAACCGAGAAATTGCTCTTGACTTTTTAGCTGACTGCTAACTGCAAAAGGCAAATCTGTCTCAACGGTTTGCCCTAGCCCCAGTCGTTGTAACCAACCGTAGTAGACCGAAGGCTTCAATCTCTGGATGATTTGCACCATGCCAATGTTGCTGGAGTGTTGCAGAACCTGCGCGACATTTATCCGCCCGAAACGTTCGTTTTTAGCATTTTTGATGGTTCTATCAGCCACTTGAATAAAACCTGGATCATTGAACACATCTTCAGGTTTGATCGCGCCAGCTTCTAGGGCGATCGCCACATTCAAAGGCTTGAAAGTAGAACCTGGTTCATAAAGATCTGCTAGTGTCCAGTTTTTGAATAGTGAGATATCAGCTTTAGAGTACTCATTAGGATTATAGGTAGGCTGAGAAACTAGGGCGAGTAAGGAACCATCCCATGCATCCATAACAATTACCGCCCCACGTTTTGCACCAAACTTATCCATCTGTTGTTTAAGAGCAGAACGGGCAGTTCGTTGTAGGCGGCTATCGATAGTTAGTTGTAGTTGCAGGTCATCAAAATGTAGAAAACCCTCTGGAGCATGATCAGACATCAATGCCCCGTTACCTGAGCGACTTAGCCGCACTGCTTGTCCAGAACGTTCTAGCAACTTTTCTTGACTATATTCTACACCCGCCTGACCGCGTCGGTCAAGATTAACATAGCCGACCACTTCCGCAACTAAATTCTGTTGTGGGTAAAATCTGGAATATTTTTGAATTAACTCTAAGCCATTAAGCCGCAATGAGGTCACGCGATCGGCAACTTCTTCTGGCACGGTAGAGGAAAGTAATATACCGCTTCTTTTGCTTTGAAACTTTTTCTCTAACTCGCTCTGGTCTAGATCCAGTATTACAGCAAGCTGCTGGGCAATCTTTTCATTTGATTGTTCAAACAACTTGGGATGGGCGTACAAAGTATATACAGGACGGTCAATTGCCAACACATCCTTATTGCGATCCACTACTGGGCGACGAGGGATAAAAGGTCGCAGATTCACCATTTGCTGGCTTCGCGCCTTCTCCGTTAGCTTTGGTCCGTTGACAATTTGCAGGCGGTACAAGTTGAAAGCCAGCCCAATTCCGGCAACCATTAATACCGACCAAGCAATAAAAACTCGGTATTTTGTGTTGGCGATCGCGTCGCGTGTTGAGCCACCTAGCGTTGTTTGGTTCTGGGTGTGGTCAGTAAGTGTACCCTGCAATGCTCGTCTCGAACCCGAATGCTGTCGTTTTGTGAATCTTGTATTCGTAAAATTTCTAAATTTTGTTCTGCTTGGTGACTTGCGCATGAGGAATGTTGTTAGTTAGTTGTT